>CAIZKE010000250.1 GCA_903933475.1 uncultured Alphaproteobacteria bacterium
CAGGGGCTTGACCAGGTGCTTCCGACCCTTCTCGAGCGGACCTTGCAGAAGGGCTGGAAGGCCCTCGTACGGGCGCCTTCCGGGGACAGGATTGAGCATCTGGACGCCTGGCTCTGGAGCTACCGGGATGACAGCTTCCTGCCCCATGCCGCGGGTGCGCAGGCGGGGGAGGCTGATCCTGTGGCGCTCGTCGCCGACGACGCCAATCCCAACCACGCCCAGGCCCTATTCCTGGTGGACGGTGCCGAGCCGGGCGTACTCGATGATTATGAGCGGTGCTCGGTGATCTTCGACGGGAAGGATGAGGCGGCCCTGCAGGTCGCCCGCGCCCAATGGCGGCGATTGAAGGACGCAGGGTTCAGCGCCGTCTATTGGCGCCAGGGCGAACGCGGCTGGGAGAAGGCCGCGTGAGCCGCCGGTTCTTCGCCCTGGGCCTGCTGGTGGCAGCGGCATGTACAACGGGCTGTGCGCCCACGTCGCAGCGCGTCAATGTTGCGCCAACCCCGATCCCACGTTCAAGGCCCGAGCCCATAGACACCTGCGGCCTGAAGGCTGTGAGCAACCTCGTGGGACAGCCGAAGTCGGCGATACCGGTGCCCGTGACCCCTGGCCTTCGGCGAGTGACCTGCTCCACGTGCGTCCAGGCGCAGGACTACAATCCCCGTCGGCTGAACATCTATTTCGACGTTGATACAGGGATCATCCAGCGGCTGGCCTGCGGTTAGATCATGCCGCCCCGACTGGCCTACACCACGCTCCTGATCGATGAGTACGACCCGGCGCTGGAGTACTTCCGAACGGTGCTCCGCTTCATCGTTCTCAGTGACGTATCGTTGGGAGACGGGAAGCGCTGGGTCGTCGTCGCACCATCCCATGAGGGCGGCGCCCTGCTGCTCGCCAGGGCAGGCACTCCGGATCAGGTCTCCATGATAGGCCAGCAGGGTGGCGGCCGCGTGTGGCTGTTCCTGCATACGGATGATTTTGAACGGGATTATCTACACCTGCAGACGCATGGCGTCCGGTTTGAGGAGGCCCCGCGCGACGAGGCCTATGGCCGCGTGGTCGTCTTCGTCGATCGATGGGGTAATCGCTGGGACCTGATCCAGCCCAAAGCCTGAGTCACTCGGCCAGCCGCTAGGCCTTCAGGGCTTCGAACGCCTCCACCGCCTCCAGCCAGGCCTGTTCGGCGGCGTCCAGGGCGGCCTGAGCCCCCTCACGCGCCTTGCCCAACTCCGCCGCCCGCCGGGGATCCCCGGAGAAGGTCTTCGGGTCTGCAAGGGCAGAGTCGATCTCGGCAATTCGGCTTGAAGCGCGGGTCATTGCCGCCTCCGTCGACTCGACCTGGCGTCGGGCGTTTCCGGTTGGCGCCCGTGGCTTCGCTGGGGCACTCGGTACTGTGGCGACCGCCAGAGGTTCCGGGGTCGGCGTCTCCGCCGCCCGAGGTCGGGAATCGACGTCCCGGGCCGCTTGCCGCGCTCGCTCCACAACCCGCTTCGCATAGGCCTCGACATCCCCTTCGAAGGGCCGGACCGAACCCTCCTCGGCCAACCAGAGCCGATCGGCGACCAGTTCCATCAGCGAGCGGTCGTGAGTGATCAGGATCACCGCGCCTTCATAGTCGTTGAGGGCGTCGAGCAGGGCCCGGCGGCTGTCGATGTCGAGGTGGTTGGTCGGCTCGTCCAGGATCAGCAGGTGGGGGGCCTCCATGGCCACCAGGTTCAGCAGGAGACGCGCGCGCTCGCCCCCGGAGAGGTTGGCAGCCGTCGTATCGACCTTGTCGACCCCCAGGCCCCACTGGGCCAGTCGACTGCGCCGGGAGGCCTCGGAAGCCTCCGGAAGTCGCTGGCGCAGGATGTCCAGGGGCGTCTCAGTAGGGTCCAGCGCTTCGATCTGGTGCTGGTGGAACCAGCCGACCTTGAGGCGGCGATCCCGCCAGTACTCACCACCTTCGGGCGCCAGGTCGCCGGCGACGAGGCGTGCGAAGGTCGACTTACCGGCTCCGTTCACCCCCAGGAGCCCGATCCGGTCGTCGAGGTCCAGCCGCAGGTTGAGGCCCTTGAGGACCGGCCTGCCAGGCTCGTAACCCACAGAGGCCTGCTCCATCCTCAAGAGCGGTGGGGCGAGGGGCTTTGGTGGTGAGGGCAGCAGGAAGGGGGCGGTGTGCTCCCGGGCGGCGGCAGAAACCGGCGGCAGGCGGGCAATCATCTTCAGCCGCGACTGGGCCTGCACGGCCTTGCTGGCGGTGGCCCTGAACCGGTCGACGAAGGACTGGAGGTGGGCCCGCTGGGCGTCGACCTTCTGGCGCATGGCGTCCTCGACGCGCGCCCGTTCCTCCCGCTGACGCTCGAAGTCGTCGTAGCCGCCTGGATAAAGGTCCAGCCGGGCCTCGTGCATGTGCAGGATGTGGTCCACCGACCGGTTCAATATGTCCCGGTCATGGCTGATGATGATGGCGGTGTTGGGGTATTTCCGGAGCCGGGCCTCCAGCCAGAGGGCGCCTTCGAGGTCGAGGTAGTTGGTGGGTTCGTCGAGGAGTAGCAGGTCCGGTTCTGCGAAGAGGGCGGCCGCCAGGGCCACCCGCATCCGCCATCCGCCCGAGAACTCCGCCATGGGCCGGTCCAGGTCACCCGGCGTGAAGCCAAGGCCCGACAGGATCTCCGCTGCCCGGGAGGGGGCGCGGTCCGCGCCGATCTCGGCCAGCCGGCCGTAGATGTCGCCGATATCCTCGGGCGGGGCGGTCTCCAGGCGATCGAGAAGGGCGGCCCTTTCCTCGTCCGCCGCGAGGATCGTGTCGATCAGGCTGACCGGCGTGGCCGGATGCTCCTGGTCGACGGCCGAGAGCCGGGCACCCTTTGGCAGGCTGATCTCGCCGTCGCCCGCCCGGGCCTGGTCGCGGATCAGGGCGAAGAGGGTCGATTTGCCCACGCCGTTCCGCCCGACCAGCCCCACCTTGGCTCCAGGTGGAATACTGGCGTTGGCCCGGTCGAGGAAACGCCGGCCCCAGGCGTCGTGGGTGAGATCGCGGATCAGAAGCATGACGGCCGGCTCTCTAACAGAGCCTTGCGGCCGCGTCGCCGTCCTTACCGCATGGTGTTGGCGAGCGGCGAGGCTGCGGCTATAAGCCCGCTCCAAATCGGCCCGCACGGGCCGAACCTTCTAGACTGGAAACAGGCCCTCATGACCCAACACACCTTCTCGATCATCAAGCCGGACGCCACCAAGCGGAACCTCACCGGCAAGATCAACGCCGTGATCGAGGACGCGGGCCTGCGCATCGTCGCCCAGCGCCGCATCCACATGACCGAGGCCCAGGCCAAGCGCTTCTACGAGGTCCACAAGGACCGGCCCTTCTACGGCGAGCTGGTCGAGTCCATGACCTCGGCCCCGGTCGTGGTCCAGGTGCTGGAAGGCGACAACGCCGTGGCGCGCTACCGCGAAGTCATGGGCGCCACCAATCCCGAGCAGGCCGCCGAGGGCACCCTTCGCAAGCTCTTCGCCCTGAACGTCGGCGAGAACTCGGTGCATGGCTCCGACAGCCTCGAGAACGCGGCGCTCGAAATCGCCCAGTTCTTCAGCCCGGCCGACATCGTCGGCTGATCCGGGCGGGGGGCGCTGCGTCGCCCCCCTTTGCCTGACCTCAAGGGTGCGCTAGCACGACTGCGTTCATCCGTGAGGGACGCACCGTGTCGAACGCCGAGACCTTTCCTGAGATCCGTGAAGCGGTCCGGCGGCTGTGCGCCGGCTTCCCCGGGGAGTACTGGCGCGAAAAAGACCGAGAGCGGGCCTATCCCGGAGAGTTCGTTCGGGCCCTGACCGAGTCTGGCTTTCTTTCCGTGCTTATCCCCGAGGTCTACGGCGGTTCGGGCCTCGGGCTCAGGGCGGCCATCGCCGTCCTGGAGGAGGTCCACCGCTCGGGCTGCAATGGCGGCGCCAGCCACGCCCAGATGTACACCATGGGCACCCTGCTCAAGCATGGGAGCGAGGCGCAGAAGCAGGCCTACCTGCCGAAGATCGCCTCGGGCGAACTGCGCCTCCAGGCTTTCGGTGTCACCGAGCCGGGGGCCGGAACGGACACCACCCGCATCACCACCTTCGCCCGCCGCGATGGCGACCACTATGTCGTCCGCGGCCAGAAGATCTGGATCAGCCGGGCCGAGCATTCGGACCTGATGGTCCTCCTCTGCCGCACGACGACCCGGGAGGAGGCCGCCCGGCCCAGCGACGGTATGAGCGTCCTGCTGGTCGATATGCGCGAGGCGGTCGGTAATGGACTGACCATCCGGCCGATCCGGACCATGCTGAACCACGCCACCACTGAGCTCTTCTTCGACGACATGAGGGTGCCGGTGGCAAACCTGATCGGCACCGAGGGGCAGGGGTTCCGCTATATCCTCGACGGCATGAACGCCGAGCGCATCCTTATCGCCGCCGAGTGCATCGGAGACGCCCGCTTCTTCATCGACCGGGCCAGCGCCTATGCCCGCGAGCGTGAGGTCTTCGGCCGTCCCATCGGCCAGAACCAGGGCGTTCAGTTCCCGATCGCCCGGGCTCACATCCAGACCAGCGCTGCCGACCTCATGGTCCGGCACGCCGCCGACCTCTTCGATGATGGCCAGCCCTGTGGGACTGAGGCCAACATGGCCAAGATGCTGGCCTCGGAGGCCTCCTGGTTCGCTGCGGACACCTGCGTGCAGGTCCATGGCGGCTTCGGCTTTGCCGAGGAATACGACATCGAGCGCAAGTTCCGGGAGACCCGCCTCTACCAGGTGGCCCCGATCTCCACCAACCTCATCCTCAGCCATGTGGGCAACCACGTGCTGGGCATGCCCAAGAGCTTTTGATGCCAGGAGCTTCATATGCCGAGAGCTTCATATGTATGACCTCCTGAAGGGCCTGCGCGTGGTCGAGGGCTCGGCCTTCGTTGCCGGGCCGACCTGCGGCCTCTACCTCGCCCAGTTGGGCGCCGAGGTGATCCGCTTCGACAATATCGGCGGCGGCCCGGACTTCCGCCGTTGGCCCCTCAGCCAGGGCGGCGACAGCTTCTACTGGGAGGGGCTGAACAAGTCGAAGAAGTCCATCGCCATCGACCTGTCCCGACCCGAGGGGCGTCGCCTGGCGCAGGAGCTCGCGACCGCGCCAGGAGATGACGCCGGGGCCTTTGTCACCAACTTCCCGGTGGAGGGCTTCCTGTCTTACGAGGCCCTGTCGGCCCTGCGGTCCGACCTGGTCTGCGTTCGGGTCATGGGCTGGGCCGACGGCCGCCCGGGCGTCGACTACACCATCAACAGCGCCGTTGGTGTTCCCCTGTTCACGGGCCATGCCGACGATCCCCGGCCGGTGAACCACATCCTGCCCGCCTGGGACCTCCTGACCGGAGGCTACGCCGCCTTCTCCCTGGTCTCGGCCCTGATGGCGCGCAGCCGGGATGGCAAGGGAAGGGAGGTCCGCCTGCCCTTGTCCGACATCGCCGCCGCCAGCCTGGCCAACCTCGGCATGTTGGCCGAGGCGACCCTCGGCGAGGGCGACCGGCCCCGGGTCGGCAATGACATCTTCGGCGCCTTCGGTCGCGACTTCACCACCGCCGACGGCGTGCGGATCATGCTGGTGGCCATCACGCCCCGTCAGTGGTCGGGCATCCAGCCACTGCTGGACATCGTCGACCCGGTGAAGGCCCTGGAGGCGGAACTCGGCGTCGACTTCGCCCGGGACGAGGGGCTTCGCTTCACCTACCGCGACCGCCTGGTACCGATCTTCGACGCTGCCATGGCGCGCCGCAAACTTGCCGACCTGGTCCCCGCCTTCGAGCAGTTGGGCGTCTGCTGGGGCCCTTACCAGACCCTGTCCCAGGCGGCGAAGGACCCTCGGCTGTTCGCTGGCAACCCGGTCTTCTCGACCCTGACCCATCCCTCGGGGGAGACCTATCCCGCCGCCGGCTTCGCCGGGACCGTGCCGCAGGACGAGCGCCAACCCGCCCGACCCGCTTCCCGCCTGGGCCAGCACACCGACGAGGTCCTTTCCACCGTCCTGGGCCTTTCCGCCGGCCAGATCGGCAAGCTGCATGATGACGGCGTGGTCGCCGGACCGGAGGGAAGATGAGCGCCTATTCGACGATCCGGGTCCACGAGGCCGCCCCCGGCGTGGTCCAGGTGACCCTCAACCGCCCGGAGGCCGCCAACGCCCTCTCCACCGCCATGGGCCGGGAACTGCTGGACCTCTGGAGCCGACTGTCCGCAGACGCCTCCGTCCGCGCTGTGGTCCTGACGGGAGAAGGGCGATTCTTCTGTGCCGGCGCCGACCTGAAGGAACGGGACGGCATGACGGACACGGTCTGGGCTGACCAGCACAAGCTGTTCGAGGACATGATCCGGGCCCAGCTGGCCTGTCCCTTTCCGGTCCTGGCGGCGGTCAATGGCGCCGCCATGGGCGGCGGTGCCGAAATGGCCCTGGCCTGTGACTTCGCCTGGGCCGGTGAGGCCGCCCGCATGGGTCTTCCGGAAGCCGGACTGGGCATCATCCCGGGACTGGGCGGGACCCAGCTCCTGACCCGGGCGGTCGGCGAGCGCCGGGCCTCGGAGATGTTGATGAGCGGGCTTCCCGTCGATGCCGCCGAGGCCCTGTCCATCGGACTGGTCAACGCCGTACGGCCAAACGAGACCCTGGTGGCGGACCTGATCGCCCGGGCCGTCCTGATCGCCTCAAAGGCACCCCTGTCGATCCGCGCGGTCAAGGCGGTCGTTCGGACAGGCGCCGTCCTGCCTCTGGCCGAGGCCATGGATCTGGAACTGTCGGAGTACAACCGGCTGTTCACCACCGAGGACCGCCGCGAGGGGGTCGCAGCCTTCAACCAGAAGCGCCCAGCAGTCTTCCGCGGGGTCTGAGGTCAGGCGACCGCTAGTTCGCCGCAGACAAAGGCGTCCTCGCCTGCCTCGATGAGGCCGGCCAGCACGTCGCCGGCATCCTCCGGCCGGACCGTGAGCATCAGGCCGACGCCGCAGTTGAAGGTGCGCCGCATCTCCATGTCGCTGACGCCGCCCGCGGCCTGTAGCCAGTTGAAGACCGGGGCCGGGGTCCAGGCATTCCAGTCGAACCGGGCCGTCAGACCCTCGGCGATCACCCGAGGCGGATTCTCGATCAGTCCGCCGCCGGTGATGTGGGCGCAGGCGCTGATCCGGCCCGCCCGGATCTGAGGCAGGACCTGGCGGACATAGATCCGCGTCGGGCGCATCAGGGCCGAGGCCAGGGTCTCGTCGTCCGAGAAGGGAG
>CAIZKE010000251.1 GCA_903933475.1 uncultured Alphaproteobacteria bacterium
CGGCGTCGAGGTCTTCCAGAACGAGGCCGGCGCGGAGCCTCAGGGTCTCGACGCCCTGTTCAAGGAGCCACTCGTCCCGCGCGATGTCGCGCTCCGGCCGGTTCGCCATCCCGTGGCTGCCGCCATCGACCTCGACGCAGAGGCGGGCCTGCGAACAGTAGAAGTCGAGGACGTAGGGGCCGAGCGGGTGCTGCCTGCGGAAGTGAAGACCATCCTGCCGGCGGGCCTTGAGAGCCTTCCAGAGGAGGCCTTCGGGCAGGGTCAGCGACCGGCGCAAGCGTGAGGCCATTTCGCGGGTTTCGGGGGAGGCGGCCATGGAGAGGTCCGGAATGTTGGGCTTCTGGCAGCCTCTGAAGGGATCAAGGCGGATTCATGCTGCTGACCGCCTCCGGCCCGGGGCCTCGCCCCGGTCCACCTCCCCCTGGGGGGAGGAATTTTTCTGTTCTTTTTTTGTTCACGTCGCGCGGTTGTGGCAGGATGTTTCCATGATGGAGGATTGCGGATGACGGACGAGGTCGTGGACGAGGGCCCGGGTGAGAGTGTGGACCTGGCCGAGGAGGTGATCGAGGAGACGGTGGCCGAGGCCGAAGACGCCGAAGACGCCGAGGCCGATGACTGGTCCGGGTGGAGCGAGATCGAGGTGGATGGGCAGGTCTGGCTGGCACCGCCGGCGCTGAAGTCGGCTTTTCTTCGCCAGGCGGACTATACCCGCAAGACCCAGGAGCTGGCGGAGCGGCGGCGGGAGGCGCAGGCCGAGCATGAGGCCGCCGGCGCCCACATCGCCGGCCGGGCGCGGCTGCACCTGCTGGACGAGCAGGCGCAGGCCCTGGATGGACTGGACTGGCCGGCCCTGGAGGCGGCGGACCCGGGTCGGGCCCGGGCCCTGCGCGAGCGGCGGCTGGGCCTGGCCGAGACCCGGGAGCGCCTGGCCTTCGACCTCGCGCGCAAGGAACACGAGACCCGGATGGCCAATGAGGCGGCCGAGGCCGAGGCGGTGCTGGCCACCGGCCGGGCCCTGTCGGAGCAGATCGAGGGCTGGTCGCCGGCCCTGGCCAGCCAGCTGGCCGACTTCGCCCGCAACTTCGGTGTCGAGGCCGACGAGCTGAGACAGATCAATGACCCGCGCCTGTGGCGGATTTTGCACCGGGCCCACCTGGGCGAGACACTGGCCCGGCGACTGGCCGAGGCCGACCGGCAGGCGGCGCGCCCGGCGGTACGGCCTGCGGCCGACCCGGGACGGCCGGGCTCCGGTGTCCCCGGCCTGGACGACCGGATGGAGACGGGCGAGTGGATGCGCCGGCGCAACGCCGCCGGCCAGCGCGAACGTCGTCGCCCAAGGCCCTGAATGAACGGACTTTCCGGCGTCGCGAGCAGGCCCCCTCCTGGGGGATCTCGCGCCGCTCCCCTGGTGAACCGGCGCGGACCTGGAGACCTCCAGCACCGCCGCCCCGGAGCACCGGAACGACCTGAACCCTGAAACTGAACCCCCCGCCGGGCGCCGCCCGGAAAGGAACCCTTATGCCCAATTCCCTGCTTTCGGCCGCCACGGTCACCCGTGAGGCCCTCCGCGTCGACTGAGGCGCCTTCGCGGGGCGACCCGCGTCGAAGAACGATGTGAATTCGGTGAACTCCTAAACGCCGCCACGGCCCGAACGCCCCCTCCTGCGGGCCCCGCGGCGCATGGATACACCGAGCCAAGCCCGGCCCCGCA
>CAIZKE010000252.1 GCA_903933475.1 uncultured Alphaproteobacteria bacterium
CCCATCCCTTCGCCTTGCGTTCCGACTCCGCGGCGATTTTGGCGAGCAGGGCCTCGCCTTCCGGCTTCACCTGCTGGGGCGGAAGGCCATTGATGCGCTGGATGTCAAAGCCGCCCGGCGCCACCGTAAGCCGCCTCTCGGCGGTCCGGCCATCTGACAGGGTTGCCGTGACCTTCACCGCTGCGGGGCTGTCCCGGTCCAGGCCCACCAGGAAGACGCCTGCAGGGGAGGCGATGCCCGCCTCACGGCCCTCGATCCGGATCCGGGCGCCGGGAGCGGTCCGGCCGATGAGGGTTCCACCCTGACGGAGAGCGCCGGCCAGATGAATGTCCAGTCCTGCGGCGCGGGCGGCGGCCGGGGCGGCAAGGCTAAAGGCGAGGGCACCGCCCATGAGGGTGCGCCGGTCAGCGGAGGCGGTCAGGGGTTACGCTCCCGCCAGCGGGCCAGGGCTTCGCCCGGTCCGGCATAGGCCTCCTGGAACTCCGCGCTCCAGTAGCGCAAAGCCTCCAGGGGAATCCTGCGCCCGGAAACGGCGCAGGGGACGAAGCGTCCGGGACGAACGATCGTGAAGTCGCCATCGCCGTAATGGATGATGGCGAGGTCCTGGCCGCCGGAGGTATCGGGCGCGTTCATGCCCTCACTCTAGCTTTCCAGGGCGGAGGCGGGAAGGCGCCCGATCAGAAGAGATCGCCCTGCCGCGGCCGGGCGGCCGCAGGCTCGATCACCGCCCCCCGCTCGATGTCTGCGAAGACCAGTCGGACGGGATCTCCCGGCTGCAGGCTCGCGCCCTCCCGGACCAGTCGCCCATCAGCGTGGTGGACCCGTGCGAAACCGCGGTTCAGGGGCGCGCTGGGATCTGCGGACTTCAGCCGGGCGCCAAGGCTCTCGAGCCGTTCGGTGGACCGGGTGAGGCCGCGGGACAGAGCCGGCACGAGCCGAACGAAGAGGCCGTTGAGCCGCTCGGTCTGGCGCTCCCGGGGCCTGTGCAGGAGTCCGGGCCTGAGACGGCCGCCCACACGGGCCAGGCGGGTTTCATGGACGCCGACATTCCGGGTCAGGGCGGCACCGAGCCGGTTTCGGGCCAGGCCCAGTCTCTGCTCGGCCAGCTCCACCTGATCGGGGACACGGGCAAGACTGCGCCCCAGGACCTCGAGCCGGCCCCTCCGGTCCTCCACCAGCCGGCCGCCCATCCGGTGCATGCGGCTGGAAAGGTCCGCCAGTCCGGCCCTGAGTTCGGAGAGGACGGGCGTGGCAAACTCTGCGGCCGCCGTCGGGGTCGGCGCGCGTCGGTCCGACACGAAGTCGATGAGGGTGGTGTCGGTCTCGTGGCCGACGGCCGAGATCAGGGGAATGCGGCTGGAGGCGACCGTGCGCACCAGGGCTTCGTCGTTGAAGGGCCAGAGGTCCTCGACCGAGCCCCCGCCCCGGGCGACGATGACCACGTCCGGACGGGGAACCGCCCCGCCGGGCTCCAGGGCGTCGAATCCCCGCACAGCTGCGGCGACCTGGGCCGCGGCGGCCTCGCCCTGGACCACCACTGGCCAGACCAGGACCTGGCAGGGCCACCGGTCCCGGATCCTGTGCAGAATGTCCCGGATCACCGCCCCCGTGGGGGATGTGATCACCCCCACCACCCGGGGGAAGGCCGGCAGGGGAGACTTGCGGGAGGCCTCGAAGAGCCCCTCCGCGGCGAGCCTGGCCTTGAGCCGTTCCAGCTGGGCGAGGAG
>CAIZKE010000253.1 GCA_903933475.1 uncultured Alphaproteobacteria bacterium
CCACCCAAGGGGGAGGTGGACCGGGGCAACAGCCCCCGGCCGGAGGGGGTCAATGGCGGCTCAGCTGACCCCCTCACCGGGCTTCGCCCGGAGCTCCCCCTCATGGAGAGCAATTGGGACGGTAATTCCTCCCCCAAGGGGGAGGTGGACCGGGGCGACAGCCCCGGGCCGGAGGGGGTCAACGAAGGTGCCGTCGCACCCTAGTCCCTGGCCAGCTCCACCTTCGCCGACTCCAGCCCGGAGACACCATCGGTGAAGATGTAGGTCGCCCTCGGCGTCACGGTCTTGCCGGGCTCGAAAAGGGTGACCAGGGTCGCGCTGCGGTCCTGTCGCCAGCCGATGCCCGGAAAGCCGACGGTGGCGACATAGGCTCGTCCGTCAATCCTGACCGGCACGAAGTCGAGCTCGTCCTCGGAATACCCCGGCATGACGCTTGTTATCGGTGTGGCGCCAAACAGAGGCAGGGGCCTCTGGGCCTTGGCCATGTAGGCCTTCACCTGGGCCACAGCCGACTCGGAGCCCTTGGGCGGACCCTCCGGGAAGTAGCGGACCGGCGCGGGGGCCCGGCGATTGAGGGCGTCCTGGGCCTTGGCCCGGTTGAAGGCCGAAGCCAAGGTTCCTGCCGTGGGCTCGAAGGCCTTGCAGTCCGCAGGGCGGGCGCACAGCCGATCCGCCAGTTTCCGCTCGGCGCGGAAGGCCAGGCCCACCTTGCAGGTGCGACCCCAACCCGCACCGGTCCAGGGTGTGACCCGGATCTCCACCAGGGGCTTGCGGGAGGCCGCAGCCTCGCTGGGCGAAGCGGCAGAGCGCTGGATCTGGATCAGGGCGGGCTGCCCCCCCGCCCGGCCCACATGGGCGTAGCCGCCACTGCACATCTCGCCCTGCAGGGCCGGGCTGGGAAGGATCGCAAGGGGTTTTCCGGGCGTCCTGCGGGCGAAGACCAGGCTCTGGCAGGCTGCAGTGCCCGCCACCTGGCTGACCTCGTAGACCTCAGAACCGGGAAGGCGTCGTACCTCCACCGGTGTGTCGCGACTTCCCAGGCCGAGTGCCTCGCGGACCGCAGGGTCTCCTGCAACCTGCGCCTCGGGGACCGCGGAGGCCGGCGCCTCCGGGACAATGTCCACCAGCGCCTCGACGGCGCCCGTTCCATCGGCGGACCAGCGCGCATCGCCCAGTTCCCGGGCCCGGGCGGCAACAGCCTCGCAGGACGCCACGTCGGCTGAGAGCGCCTTGGGGGGCGCGGCAGGAGGCCGGGCGGGACCGGCTGCAGCGACGAGGACCGCGGCGGAAAGCCCGGCGATGACCAGGCCGACGGTCCGGGTGGTATCACTTCTACGGAACATGCCTATCTCTCCAGGACTTGACCCGTGTACTCTGCGCCCCCTACCCCTGCCAGTGCCATAGGGGCAACTGGAGTTCGACATGCGCAGCCTTCTCTTCGCCGCCGTCCTGGGCCTGGCCACTGCCGGCGCCGCCCACGCCCACGAGTACTCAGCGGGCGACCTTCGCATCGCCCATCCCTGGACCCGCCCGACCGTCGCGGGCGCGCCCGTCGCCGCCGGCTATCTCGAGGTCACCAATACGGGCAAGTCCGCTGACCGCCTGGTATCGGCCGCCTCCCCCA
>CAIZKE010000254.1 GCA_903933475.1 uncultured Alphaproteobacteria bacterium
CAGACCACCGCCTGGAAGATCAAGCACAAGCTGAAGCAGGTCATGCTCGAACGCGACGGTGACAAGTCTCTCACCGGCCGTGTGGAGATCGACGACGCCTACTGTCACAGGACGCGTCATTGAAGCCTTAAGGTGACACCCAGATTTACGAGGTGTCGCCTTGGTCTCATCGGTTGCCGGGAGGGTGATCTTTCTGGTGGTGACGATGGGCCGGCTTGATGCTGAGGCGAAGACGACGATGTCATTTTTGATGCGGAAGGGACAATCCAAGAGCGAAGTTGCGCGGCTGCTGGGGGTGACGGAGGGCACGGTCCGCTACCACGCCAAGCGTAAGGCGGCCGGGGCGGTGGACGGCCGGTCGAAACAGAAGAGCAACGTGGAGCCTTTTGCCGGTCCGATTGCGGACTGGCACGGCCAGTACAAGGAAGCGGGAGTGAGCCTTCCGGCACTGTATGCCTGGCTTCGCGATGAGCATGGCTTCGAGGGGAGCCTGAGAGCGGTGCAGCGCTACTACAAGCAGATATTCCCGGCGCCGGCGATAAGGGCGCGGCGGCGGGTCGAGACGGTGATCGGGGCGCAGGCGCAGGTCGACTGGGCGGAGTTTCCCATGGTGCCGCTGGGCAATGAGATTGTCGACCTGTCGGCGCTGGTGGTGACGCTGTCGTGGAGCCGGAAGCGGGCGGTGATCTGGTCGCGGTCGAAGTGCATGCTGTCGTGGCAGTCGGCCCATCTTTCGGCGTTTCAGCGGCTTGGCGGGGTTCCGGCGGTGTTGCGGATCGACAACGTGAAGACGGCGATCGCCACCGGCGCGGGAGCGTGGGGCAAGATCAACGAGACGTACCAGGCCTTTGCGCGGGATCTGAAGTTCCACATCGATGCCTGCCAGCCCCGTCATCCGCAGGCGAAGGGCAAGGTCGAGCGGGCGGTACAGGATCTTCGGGAGGTCATCGATCCCTGCAAGCTGGCCGCCGGGAGCCTTGAGGAGCTTCAGGCGGAAACCGACAGGCGGTTCGAGGCGCGCGCGCTGAAGCTGCGCTGCCCGGCGACCGGAACCAGTGTCGCGGAGGCCTGGTCGCGCGAACGCGGGTACCTGACGCCATTGCCCGACCCGCTGGTCGAGCCGTTCGACATCGTCGTGCGCCGTCCGGTCGGCCTCGACTGCCTCGTCAGCTTCGAGGGGCGCCGATATTCGGTGCCGTTTCGCTTTGTCAGGCAGGAGGTGGAGGTCCGCGGGCTGGCGAACCGGGTGCTGTTCATGAAGAACTGCGAAGCCATCGCCAACCATCCACGGGGCACGGAGGCGTTGATCATCATCGACGAGGCGCACTTCGAGGGCCATGGCGGCGGACTGGTCCTCCCGCCCCTGCCTCTGGGACGGATGGGGCGGCGGCTGCAGGAGATCGCGCGGCTCCCGGTCCAGCAGCGCTCGATCGAGATCTATGCCCAGCTTGCGGAGGTCGCCCGATGAGCGCGCCCCGTGTGAAGCTCGACATCGACGCGAGCCGTGAGAAGTTGGTCTCGCTGGGCTGCGCCTATGCGGCCGAGGCCCTCGAGGGTCTGCTGGCCGAGGCGGTGCGCAATGAGATGCCCGCGCATGTATTCCTCGACCGCCTGCTCGTCACCGAGCTGGCAGGCCGGGAGGAGCGGCGGATCAAGGCCATGCTCAAGGGATCGAAAATCCCCACCGGGCAGACGCTGGAGAACTTCGACTTCGCCTTCCAGCCGGCCATCGAGCGGTCCCGGATCGAAACCCTGGCCACCGGCAGCTGGATCCGTGGGGCCGAGGTGCTTCTTCTGCAAGGGCCTCCGGGCGTGGGGAAGAGCCACCTCCTTGTGGCCCTCGGCATCCGGGCGATTGAGCTCGGCTTTTCGGCGCAGTACTTCCGCTTCGATGAACTGATGACGGCGCTGAAGGCTGACGCGCATCTGCCCGCATCCCGGATCAAAGCCCGCAAGTACATGTCCACGGCCCTGCTGCTGATTGACGAGATGGGATACGACCCGATGAACCGGGAGGAGGCGAGCCTGTTCTTCCGGCTGGTGAGCCACCGCTACGGCCGTGGCGCCATGATCATCACCACCAACAAGACCGTTCGCGACTGGCCAGAGCTTCTGGCTGGCGACGAAGTCCTGGCAACGGCCATTCTCGACCGTCTGTTGCATCGCGCGCATGTCCTGAACATCAGGGGCCGGAGCTACCGTCTGCGCGATCTCGAGGCCTCGCTCAAAAACTGACCACCACACCCTGCATCCGCTGCCCTTGGCGGGGGCGCTCTGACTCCTGGGGGTCAGCGCCCCCGCCGGGGGCAGCTTCCGTTTACAGGGACCTCGTAAAACTGGGTGTCGCGTTAGCTCGTAAATCTGGGTGTCCCTTGACAGCTGTCGGATTCACGACGGCCGCCGCGCTGGTCAATGCGCTGATGGAGGCCCGCGACGAGCGGCGCCTGCTCCGCCTGCAGAAGCAGATCGCCGGCCACAAGCTGCTGATCATCGACGAACTCGGCTTCGTGCCCCTCTCCAAGACCGGGGCCGAGCTGCTGTTCGAGACGATCTCCCTGCGCTACGAGCGGGGCTCAACACTCATCACCAGCAATCTGCCCTTCGACGAGTGGACCTGGAGCGGTGAGCTTCGATGCCGTCAAGCACCTGCTGCTCTGCCAGATCGAGAAGCGGCCGCCGAAGCTCGACCTCGACATCTACCCCTATCTACCCCGCGCCACTGTGGCCACGACCTCGCCCGCCAGCTACATGAGCCTGATGACGGAGGGCCAGTCATGAGCGAGGCCCCGAAGATCCTGCTGGCCCATCAGCTCAAGCTGCTGAAGCTCCCGACCTTCCTCCGCGAATACGAGAAAATGGCCCGGCAATGCGCCGCCGAGGGCCTCGACCACATTCAGTTCCTCGCACGCCTCGTCGAGCTCGAACTGATCGACCGGGAGCGCCGGACGATCGAGCGCCGCATCAAGGCCGCCAACTTCCCGGCCGTGAAGAGCCTCGACAGCTTCGACTTCAAGGCAATCCCGAAGCTC
>CAIZKE010000255.1 GCA_903933475.1 uncultured Alphaproteobacteria bacterium
AGACCACGTGCCGGCGCAGGGGATGGTCCTGCGCCAGGCGCGGGTGGTCGAAGTCCAGCGCCGGGTCGGGGAGCATCCCGATCCGGCGCATGACCGCCTGGGAGGCCAGGTTGGTCTCCGCCGTGAAGGCCACGATCTCCGTAAGGGTTCCTGGGCCAAATCCCCAGTCGAGGGCCGCCCGGGCGCCCTCGCTGGCGAGGCCCTGGCCCCAGAGGTCGGGATGCAGCCGCCAGCCGATCTCCACGCAGGGGCCGACAGGCAGGTCGCCCGCGGCCACGCGGGACAGTCCGATCATCCCCGCCAGCCGCCCGTCCGCGCGCTGTTCCGCCGCCCAGAGGCCGAAGCCCTGCGCATCGATCCCGGCGTTGATCCGGTCGACCATGGTATCGGTCGCCTCGGCCGTGATGGGCCCGCCCAGCCAGTCATGCACCCGGGGATCGCCATTGATCGCCGCAAAGGCCGGGCGGTCGGCGTCGGTCCATCGGCGGAGGACCAGGCGGTCGGTGATAATCACGCCGGCCGCGGCGCCGTCAGCGCCCCGTAGAGGTCGGTGCGCCGGTCCCGGAAGAAGCCCCAGGCCGCCCGATGGCCCGCCAGGAAATCCAGGTCGAAGGTCGCCACGGCCACCCCCTCCTCATCCCGCGCCATGTCCGCCACGAGGTCCCCGCGGTGATTGGCGATGAAGCTGGAGCCGTAGAACCTCTGGCCGCCGCCGGGATAGCCGTCCCAGGGCTCGAAGCCGGTGCGGTTGGCGCCCACCACGGGAATCACGTTGGAGACGGCGTGGCCCTGCATGGCCCGACGCCAGGGGGCGGCCGTGTCGAGGCTGTCGTCATGGGGCTCTGAGCCGATGGCCGTGGGATAGAGCAGGACCTCGGCCCCCATCAGGGCCATGGCCCGGGCGCACTCCGGATACCACTGGTCCCAGCAGATCCCCGCGCCGATGCGGCCAAAGCGGGTGTCCCAGACCCGGAAGCCGGTGTCGCCGGGCCGGAAGTAGTACTTCTCCATGTAGCCGGGACCATCGGGGATATGGCTCTTGCGGTAGAGGCCGAGGAGGGACCCGTCGGCGTCGACCATGACCAGGCTGTTGAAATAGTGCGGCCCCTCGCGCTCGAAGATGGAGATGGGCAGGACCACGCCCAGCTCGGCTGCCAGGGGGGCCAGGGCGGTGACGCAGGGATGCTCGCGCCAGGGGTGGGCCTCGGCGAACCAGCGCTCCTCCTGGGCGACGCAGAAATAGGGGCCCTGGAAGAGCTCGGAGGGCAGGATGACCTGGGCGCCCTGGTCGGCGGCCTGCCGGATCAGGTCGGCCGTGCGGGCGATGTTGGCGCCCCGGTCGGCGCCGTAGGCGCTCTGCAGGGCCGCGACGGTGAGCATTCGGGGCATCAGGCCGGCTCCTGCTGGGAAATGCAGTGGAAGGACCCGCCCCCGGTCAGGAGGGCGTTGGACGGCAGGGCGATCACCTCACGGCCCGGGAAGACTTCCGCAAGGCCCTGGGCGGCCAGGCTGGCCGCAAGGCCCTCGCTATACACGGGCAGGATCACGGCCTGGTTGGCGATGATGAAGTTCATGTGGCTGGCGGGGACCCCGCCCACGCCCCCGGCCTCGATCCAGCCGGGCGAGGGTATCCGGACCACCCGAAGGCGGCGGCCGGCGGCGTCGGTCATCCCGGCCAGGGCCTCGGCTGCGGCGTCATAGACCTCGGCGTTGGGATCCCCGCGCCCGAAGGCCATGGGACAGACGACCACCCCGGGCGCCGCGAACCGCGCCAGGTTGTCGACATGCCCATCCGTGTGGTCGTTCTGGAGCCCGTCGCCGAGCCAGAGCACCTTTTGCGCCCCCAGGTCCCGGGCGAGGGCGGCTTCGGCCACCGCCTCTGTCCAGCCGGCGTTGCGGTTGGGGTTGAGCAGGCACTGGCGCGTGGTCAGCACCGTTCCCTCGCCGTCGTGGTCCAGGGCACCGCCCTCCAGCACCGCCTCGCTCTGCAGGAGGGTCGCGCCGGCGGCCCCGGCGACCTGGGCCGCCACTTCATCGTCGTGTGGCAGGTCGTACTTGCCGCCCCAGCCGTTGAACCGGAACCCGACGCAGGCCTCCGGGCCCAGGAAGATGGGCCCAGTATCGCGCAGCCAGACGTCTCCGAACCGGCCGGGGACGATCTCGATGCCGGCGACGCCGTCCAGCCGCCGGCGGGCCTCGGCCTCGCCGGCGTCGGACCCGGTCATCAGGCGCACGCGCTCTCCGCCCGGGCCGGCCAGGGCCCGGGCCAGGGCCTCGACCTCGTCCTGGGCGGGCGCAAGATTGTCCTCCCAAAGGTCTTCATGGCTGGGAAAGCCCAACCACATGGCCCGGTGCGGGGCCCACTCAGCGGGGACGGGACGGGACATGGCGCGGTTCTCCCTCAGGGGACGCGGGCAGATGGGCGAGGCGGGCCCCGGCGTCAAGCCGGCGCATGAAAAAGGGGCGGCCCGTCGCCGGACCGCCCCGATCTCGTGTTCAGCGGCTCAGGATCAGAAGCGGGCGCCGACCGTCATTTGCAGGGTCTGCGGCGCACCGATCGAATAGTTCGGGGCGAAGCCGTTGGAGCCAGGCACGGTCACGGCGTTCTGCTGCGAGTTGATGTTGCCCAGGTATTTGGCGTCGAAGATGTTGCGCACGTTGACCTGGAGGTAGGCACCCTCGATGGCGGCGACGGGCAGCTGCCAGCGCAGACCCGCATCCCAGACATTGTAGGCCGGGGTCTTCTCGTCGTTGACATCCGTGGAGAACCGCTCGGACACCCACTTGGACTGGACGTTGACGCTGAGGGCGTCATTCAGGGCCCACTCCACCCGGACGACCTCGGTCCATTCCGGGGTCTCGACCAGGCTCTTGCCCTTGGTCGGCAGGAAGAGGCCTCCGGAAAGGGGGGTGTTCGACTGAACCTCGGTGTCATTGTACGAAATCGAACCGATCAGGGTCAGCGGCTCGAAGGGCTGCCAGACAGCCTGACCGTCAAAGCCCTGGATCTTCACGCTGCCGATGTTCCGGTCGATGAAGAGGCCGAGGTCTGAGTCGTAAGAGCTGACGATCCGGTTCTGGAAGTCCTGGCTGTAGATCGAGGCGGACACCAGAAGGGTTGGGCTGCTGTAGCGGTAGCCGAGGTCGTAGGTCGTGGTGGTCTCGGGCTGCACGCCGGGGTTGGTGACGGCACCGGTGCTGGAGCGGACGACCGTGTAGAGGTTGTCCGTCCGGGGCGCCGAAAGCCCTTCCGCGTAGGAGAAGTAGACGGTTTGGTTCGAGCCGAACCTGTAGCTCAGGCCCACGTTCGGCAGCACCTTGTCGTACTTCTTCTCGGCCGAGTAGGGCGTGATGTACTGGTTGGTGTTACCGGCGAACTGGACATTGCCGTTGGCCAGGGTCGTCGCCACCGGCTGGGTGGTGCAGAGCACGTTGTTGGTGCCGTTCTGCGAGTAGCAGTACTGGTTCAGCTCCCGCTGGAAGTAGGGAGCCCGCAGGCCCAGGCGGACCTCCAGCGCGTTGTCGAAGAACTTGCCCGAGTACTCGGCAGCAAACATGTTCAGCTCGGCGATCGAGTACCGGTCCCGGCCGCGCATGAAGTTGCCGTCGTTGGTGGCGATGCGCGGGGCGTGGTCAGTCTTGCCTCCGAACACGTCAGAGGGGTTGCCGTTCTGGTCGACGGCCGACCACTCGGCCGACTGCCGGTGCCGGGCATAGTCGCGGGCATAGGCGAAGCGGACCCGGTTGGTGTCGTTGATCGCCCAGATCAGCGAGGTATTGATGCTGTAGCGGTGCGTATTGGTCAGGTTGGGCGTGTACATCTGGACGGAGTCCAGGGTGTCGTTGTCGCCATTGAGGTCCCGGCCCGGGCCAGTGGGGCCCGCGGCACCCTTCAGCCGGTTGTCGGTCTCGGACAGCACCGTGAAGCCGCCACCGTTCGCCAGGACATACTGGGCGGACGGGTCGAAGGTGAAGATCAGGTTGTCCAGGATGTGGTACTTGAACTGGCCCCGGATGTTCCCGGTGTTCGAGGGGTTGATCCGGATATTGTAGTAGTTGGTGCAGCTGCCGATGCCGACCTGGCCCAAAAAGTTCACGAAGTTGGACTGGGTATTGTCGTTCTGGGCGGTGCCCGTCACCGGCGTCGGACGCGTGCAGCGCGAGTCATTCTCGAACTGGTCACCGAACTGGCGGTACTGGGCGAGGGTCACGTTGCGGTAGAAGGCGTTCCGGTTCTCGTTGTAGTGGAAGGCGATGCTGGCAAAGTCGCCGTTGTCGCCGAGGGACTGGAAGATCCGGGCGTTGTACTGGGTCTTCTCGAGCTCACCGGGGCCCTTGAACTTGTCGTACTTGGTGTAGGAACCCGCGATGAAGGCGCTGGTCCCGAAGGGGCCGATCTCGCCGGAGTCCAGCACGGCGAAGAGGCGGCCGAAGTTGAAGCTTCCGACCTGGCCAGTCACCTGGCCGCCGATGTCCGACTGGGGACGACGGGTGATGTAGTTGATGGAGCCGCCGGTGGCGGAGGCCGTCGGGCTGTCCACGTCAGTGGTGCCGAGGTTCACTTCCGCCCGCTCGATCAGCTCGGAGTCGAGCTGCTGGTTGGTGTAGATGGCGTAGTTGCCGCTGTCGTTCAGCTGGGTGCCGTCCCACTGCAGGGAGATCCGGGGACCGTCGAAGCTGCGCAGGCGCATGTTGCCGCCCGAGTTACCGTAGCCGTCCGTGTTATTGAAGTTATAGCCCGGGACGATGTTCAGGGTGTCGGCGATCGACTGGCCGGGCATCTGCTTGGAGATGAAGTCCTGGCCGATGGCGACCTTGGACTTCGGAGCCGTCTGCTCGATCAGGCCCTCGATGGAACGGTTCTTGGCGCCTGTGACGACGACTTCCTCAAGGGCGGTCGAGCCCGTGGACTGCGCCATCGCCGCGCCGGCGATCAGGAGGGAGGTCACCAGGGCGCTGGTAGCGCACAGACCCCTGCGGAAAGACTTGCTCATCTGAAACCCCTTCATCGATGTCACGAAAGACTTAGCCCTGCCGCGCGTGCGCGTGATGCGGGGCGTTTAGCGCAAATCCACGCGTCCGTGAGTGACGGTTTTTTTACAACGGTCAAGTTGGGCGGGACTGCTGCAAAAACGCCACGGTTGAAGCCCGGCGTGCCTGCGTTTCGGGCGCCCTTCAGCCCCGCCCCGCCCACACAGCCTGGATCCGGGCATCGCGACCGCATCCGACTCGATAGCGATTGTAGTGGCCGGGATTCTTGGCTGCATAGTCCTGGTGGTAGCCCTCGCCCATCCAGAAGGTGGCGCGTGGCAGGATCCGGGTGGCGACCGGGCGCCGGATCTGGCGGGCGACATCGGTCTTGACCTGCTCGGCTACGCGCTTCTCGGCGTCGTCCGCGACGAAGACCGCCGTCCGGTAGCTGGGACCGATGTCACAGATCTGGCCATTGGGATCCGTGGGATCAATGTTCCGGAAGAAGGCCGAAACCACGTCGCTGTAGGTAGTACGGGCCGGGTCCCAGGTCACCCGGATCGCCTCCAGGTGTCCCCCATGGTCCTCGTAGGTGGGGTTGCGCCGGGTCCCGCCCGAGTAACCGACCACCACGTCGACGACGCCACGCACCTTCTCCATGCCGTGCTCGGCCGACCAGAAGCATCCGCCTGCAAAGACCGAGGTCTTCAGGCCAGGGGTCGGCGCCGGGGCGGCGCCCCCGAGGGCGAGGAAGAGGAACAGGACCAGGATCGATCGCATGGGGCGTCTCCAGCCTCGGGAGGGATCAGGCGAGATCGGTGACGAAGTCCGCCTCGGTGTGCGCCCGGACGTGGTCGAGCGTAACACCTGGCGCAAGCTCCACAAGCCGCACGGCCGAGCGGCCGCGGTCGATGTCGAAGACGCCGAGGTCGGTGATCAACAGGTCGACCACGCCCTTGCCGGTAAGGGGCAGGGTGCATTCGCGCACCAGCTTGGAGCGGCCGGATTTCTCGCTGTGCTCCATGACCACGATGACCCGCTTGACCCCGGCCACCAGGTCCATGGCGCCGCCCATGCCCTTGACCATCTTGCCGGGGACCATCCAGTTGGCCAGGTCGCCATTGGCCGCCACCTGCATGGCGCCCAGGACCGAAAGGTCGATGTGCCCGCCCCGGATCATGGCGAAGGACTCGGCGCTGTTGAAATAGGACGAGGCGTCCAGCTCGCTGATGGTCATCTTGCCAGCATTGACCAGGTCGGCGTCCTCCTCCCCCTCGAAGGGATAGGGACCCATGCCGAGCATGCCGTTCTCGGACTGCAGGGTCACTTCAACGCCGGGCGGGATGTGGTTGGCCACCAGGGTGGGAATGCCAATGCCGAGGTTGACGTAGAAGCCGTCCTTCAGCTCGCGCGCCGCCCGGGCGGTCATATCGTCGCGGGTCCAGGGCATCAGGCGCTCGCCTTTTCGCTGCGGGGACGGGTGGTCAGGCGCTCGATGCGCTTCTCGTAGGCGGGCCCCTTCAGTATGCGGTGCACGTAGACACCGGGCGTGTGGATCAGGTCCTTGTCCAGGCTTCCGGTCTCGACCAGGGCCTCGACCTCGGCCACGCAGACGCGCCCCGCCGTCGCCATCATCGGATTGAAGTTCCGCGCCGTCTTCCGGTAGATCAGGTTGCCTGCGGCGTCGCCCTTCCAGGCCTTGACGATGGAGAGGTCCGCCTTCAGCGCCCGCTCCATCAGGTAGGTCTCGCCGTCGAACTCGCGGGTCTCCTTGCCCTCGGCCACCACCGTGCCCACCCCCGTGCGGGTGAAGAAGGCCGGGATGCCGGCGCCGCCGGCCCGGATGCGCTCGGCCAGGGTGCCCTGGGGCGTGAACTCCACCTCCAGCTTGCCCTCGATGTAGAGCCGCTCGAACAACTCGTTCTCGCCCACATAGGAGCTGATCATCTTGCGGATCTGGCCGTTCTCGAGCAGCAGGCCGAGCCCGAAGCCGTCGACGCCGCAGTTGTTCGAGACCACGGTCAGGTCCTTCACCCCGGAGTCGCGGATGGCCAGGATGAGGTTCTCGGGAATACCGCAGAGGCCAAAGCCCCCGGCCATCACGGTCATGCCGTCAAACAGCAGGCCAGCGAGGGCGGTGGCTGCATCGGATTGGATCTTGGTCGCCATGTCTTCACACTACGCTGCATTGCAGCACTTGAAAATGTCCCGGACGCCCTGTTGCGCCTCCGGATTGTCGCGGGGCCTCGCCCCGGTGTAGGAGGCGGACATGAGCCAGACCGCCTCCCCTTCCGGCCTGCCGCCAGTGGACTTCCACGACTGGGCCGCCGACTTCGAGGGCTTCTCCCGTCGCCTGGGCGACAGCTTCGTCCGCTACGGATTCTGCGTGATCGCCCATCACGACCTGGACCTGCCCCGGATCGACAGGGCCCTGGCCGCCGGGCGGGCCTTCTTCGCCCTGCCCGAGGACATCAAGCGCCACTACGTTTCCGGCTCAGGTGGCCAGCGGGGCTACACCCCCTTCGGCGTGGAGACCGCCAGGGACTCCCAGCACTTCGACCTCAAGGAATTCTGGCACATGGGCCGGGACCTGCCGGCGCACCACGCCTACGCCCCGGTCATGCCGCCGAATGTCTGGCCGGCCGAGGTCCCGGACTTCCGCGAAGAGATCTCCTGGCTGTTCAGCGCCCTGGAGGACTTCGGCCTGCGGGTGCTGCAGGCCCTGGCCGTCTACCTGGGCCTGCCGCGGCACTGGTTCGATGACCCGGTCCAGGATGGCAACTCCGTCCTGCGCCTCCTGCACTATCCGCCGGTCCCGCCGGACGGGCCCAACATCCGCGCCGGCGCCCATGGGGACATCAACGTCATCACCCTGCTGCTCGGGGCCGAGGAGGCGGGGCTGGAGGTCCTGGACCACGACGGCCGCTGGCTGCCGGTCAACCCGCCGGCCGGATCCCTCGTCTGCAACATCGGCGACATGCTGGAGCGGCTGAGCAACCGGGTCCTGCCCTCGACCATCCACCGGGTCGTCAACCCGGCACCGGAGCGGCGGGGCGTGGCGCGCTATTCGACGCCTTTCTTCCTGCACTTCCG
This sequence comes from uncultured Alphaproteobacteria bacterium, assembly GCA_903933475.1. Classification (GTDB taxonomy): domain Bacteria; phylum Pseudomonadota; class Alphaproteobacteria; order Caulobacterales; family Caulobacteraceae; genus Phenylobacterium. The sequence continues at coordinate 8,065 of CAIZKE010000255.1, forward strand.
GCCGGACTTCGAGGTCCGCACCCTGCCAAGCTGCATCACGGCGGAGCGGCCGGACGCCTTCCCCGAACCGATCACCGCCGATGCCTTCCTCCAGCAGAGGCTGCGGGAGATCAAGCTGGCCTGATGCCGGGCTGCAGGGCCTCAAGCCCGGCGGGGTCGGACACGGTGACGGCGAGGTCGGTCAGCAGGCCGTCATGGATGGCGTAGATCCATCCGTGGACGCTGATCGCCTGGCCCCGCGCCCAGGCGTCCTGCACGAAGACGTCGGAGGCGACGTTGCGCACCTGGCGGATGACGTTCAGCTCGCAGAGCCGGTCCAGTCGCGGGCCGTCTCCCAGGCCCTCCAGTTCAGTCCGGTTCTCCGCATAGATCTCACGGATCGGATGGAGCCAGTGATCCACAAGGCCCCGGCGCTTGCCGTCCACTGCCGCCGCGACGCCGCCGCAGCCGTAATGGCCCACCACCATGATGTGCCGGACCTTCAGGACATCCACGGCGAACTGCAGGACCGAAAGGTAGTTGGCGTCCTGGGGCGGCGCGAGGTTGGCCACATTCCGGTGTACGAAGAGCTCCCCGGGATCGAGGCCCACGATGTCATTGGCCGGCACCCGGCTGTCAGCGCAGCCGATCCAGAGGTACTCCGGGCTTTGCTGGCCGGCGAGGCGCTGGAAGAAGCCGGGATCCACGGACAGCTTGGCCGCGGCCCAGCGACGATTGTTGGCCTTGAGGTCATCAAGCATTCAGGGTCTCGGCGCTCCCGGCTGGTTTCGCGGATGGGCGGCCTCGAAGGCCGGATGTTGGGCGGCACGCTCGGCGACCGCCTTCAGGGCGGGCCAGCGGGACATGTCGAGGTCGTACCGCGCGGCGGCGTAGACCTGCGGGACCAGGAGGCAGTCCGCGAGGGTCGGGGTCGCTCCATAGGCGAAGCCCGCCCCGTGCCGTCCGACCAGGGCCTCAAGGGCGTCGAAACCGTCACTCACCCAGCGGGCGGACCAAGCTGTAACGTCCTCGCGGGAGACCCCCAGTCCCTGCAGGGCCTTGTGGACGCGGAGATTGTTCAGGGGATGGATATCGCAGGCGACGATGGCGGCCATGGCGCGCACCCGCGCCCGGCCCAGGGCGTCTGCCGGCAGGAGGGACGGCTCGGGATGGGTCTCCTCCAGCCATTCCAGGATGGCCAGGCTCTGGGTCAGGAGGTCGCCGGCCTCCGTCTCGAGGGCGGGTGCCAGGCCCTGAGGATTGCGGCCCCGGTAGGCCTCGCCGTGTTGGTCGCCAGCGCCCAGGTCCACAGGGACGACGTCGAAGTCCAGCCCTTTGAGGGCAAGGCCGATGCGGACGCGGTAGGGGGCGGTCGCGGCCCAGAAGCTGTAGAGGGTCAGGGGCATGAGGGTCAGTCCAGCCGGAAGGCCAGGACGCCGACGCCCTCGACCTCGCCCTCGACCCGGTCGCCCTTCTGCAGGGGCCCAACGCCTTCAGGCGTCCCGGTGAAAATCAGGTCGCCGGCCTTCAGGGCCCAGAGGCGTGAGGCTTCGGAAATGATCTCGGCCACGTTCCAGATCATGTCCGCCACGACGGCGTCCTGGCGCACCTCGCCGTTGACCGACACGCGGATAGCCCCCTGGGGTGGCGCGCCCGTCCAGGGCCGGATGGCAGAGACCGGCCCCGAGGCGTCAAAGCCCTTGGCGGCCTCCCAGGGCTGGCCCTTGTCCTTGGCCAGGGCCTGCAGGTCCCGTCGGGTCAGGTCCACGCCGACCGCGTAACCGAAGACCGTCTCAAGGGCCCGGTCGACCGGGATGTCCTCGCCCCCCGATTTCAGGGCGACGACGAGTTCGATCTCGTGATGCAGGTTGGCGGTCGCCGACGGGAAGGGAACCGCACCGCCGGGGGGGACGATGGCGTCCGAGGGCTTGGCGAAGAAGAAGGGCGGGTCCCGGTCGTCGCCGCCCATCTCCCGGCGGTGGGCGGCGTAGTTCCGGCCCACGCAAAGCACCCGGCGAACCGGAAAGAGGGCATCCGATCCCTCGACAGGGACCAGGACCGGCGGCGGCGGCGCATGGACGAAGCGGGTCATGGAAGGCGGCATACCCCCGTCGGGCCGGAAGGAAAACCCCGGGGGGGGCCGGCGATTGACAGGGCCGGCGGCCTGCGGCCTCGAGCCTGTTCCCTTCAGACGGAACGTCTGAATGGACAAAACAGGCTCCAAGACCATAAAGTGAGATCCTGTTTCGATCCGATAACCGGTTCCCACTTATCGGAACACGATCTAGGTCGACGGCGCTGAACCGGAGAGCGACATGCCTGATCCCGCCGTGAAAGGCCCCCTGTCCGACCTCAGGG
>CAIZKE010000256.1 GCA_903933475.1 uncultured Alphaproteobacteria bacterium
GCGAAGCCGGCCGCCTCCGACAGGAGATGGAAGCGCCGGACATAGTCCCTCTGCGCCGGGCCGGGTGCCAGGGGATCAATCTCGACGTGATAGCCGTCGGGTGGGGCGCCGAAGAGGGCGAGGGACTCCTCGCGCCCGAAACCGGCCAGCTGGACAGCCTCGAAGTAGGCGCAGGCCCGATCCGCCGACTTGATGAGCTTGCGGATGTCGTTGGGCGTCCGGGCGGGCAGGCCGAAGCGGATATGGATCGCCTGCTCCAGCCGGTGCTCGAAGGCCTTGTAGTCGTAGCCGAGAGCAGCCTTGAACGGGCTGATCATGTCCCCGATGACATATTCCGAGGCGTCATGCAGCAGGGCCGCCAGACGCCAGCGGGGGTCGAGGTCGGGCCTCAGGTGACCGCAGATCTCCTCGACCACCAGGGAATGCTGGGCCACGGAAAAGGCGTGCTCGCCGGTGGTCTGCCCGTTCCAGCGCGCCACCCGGGCGAGGCCGTGGGCGATATCCTCGATCTCGATATCGAGGGGGGAGGGATCCAGGAGGTCCAGGCGCCGTCCGGACAGCATGCGTTGCCAGGCCCGCGGAGGACTTGGGGCGGCGCGCTTCACTTCAGGTCTCCGCGGACGGACATGCCCGACAGGTGCACCGGGCCTTGAGAAAGATCAATGACGGTGCGCAGGCTGTCAGCCTAGGATTCACAGGAGCCAGGGAGAAACCGCATGAGCTGGGCGAGGGTGATGGTGCCGCTGGCCGGCACCGCAGGCGACGCCGCCGTACTGTCTGCCGCCGTGCGCGCGGCGGCCCCCTTCGACGCGGAGGTCTCGGCCGTCTTCGCCCCTGCGGACGTCGCCGACATCATGCCCTGGCTTGGAGAAGGCTACCTCGGCGGCGTGCAGACCACGGCGATCGAGACCCTCCGCCAGGCGGCGGCTACAGGAGAGACCCGCTCCCGCGCGGCCTTCGAGGCCTGCGACTACGCCAAGAAGACCTTCCTTGCCTTGCAGAGCCCGGTCTGGGCGGCCCTGTCTGCCGAGGCCCGGCTCTCCGACCTGGTGGTCTTCGGAGATGACCCGGCGCGGGGCCGGGGTCCCCTGGCTGAGTGTTTCCAGCAGATCGTTGCCGATGAGCAGAGGCCCGTCCTGATCGCCCGCGAGGGCTTCGAGGCCGCCGGCGTCGTGGCCGTCGCCTGGGATGGCGGCAAGGAGGCCAGCCGGGCCGCCCGACTGGCCCTGCCCCTCCTTGAAAAGGCTGCCCGGGTCGTCCTCCTCGCGGCCCCCAAGGCGAGTTCCCGCCATTTCGAACCCGAGCGCCTGAAGGCCTATTACGCAGCCCGGGGCGTACAGGCTGATATCGAGATCCTTGGCGAGAAGGGCGAGGCGGGAGGCCTCCTCCTGAACGCCGTCCAACGGGTCGGTGCCAACCTTTTGGTGGCGGGTGCCTTCGGCCATCCCCGGCTCCAGGAGTTCATCTTCGGCGGGACCACCCGCACCCTGCTGGCGGCCCAGCAGCCGTCGCTCTTCCTTTCCCACTAGAGGTCAAACCTTCATGTCCCTGTCGCGCATCGTCATGCGGCTTGCCCGCAATCCAGGCTCAGAGGTCGGCGGCGACGATCGCCGGGGCTATACCCTCACCGCCCCGCTCACCGCCGAAGGCCGGCTGGACGCGGAGGCCTACGCCCAGGACCGGGAGGCCTGCTCTGTCCGCCGATTCGCACCGGACGAGGACGCCGTGACCGGTCGTCTGGCCCGGCGCGGCCAGAACTGGTTCTTCGATTACGACAGGCAGTCCAGCGATGACGATGAACCCGTGCATCGGCTCGGGGATCACCGCTTCGTCGTTGGCGAATACGTCACCGTGACCGACGAGGGCGGTCAGCCCCTGACCTACAGGATCGCCGAGGTCCAGGCGGCCTGATCGACCAGGCCTTCCCCCGGAAACGCAAACGCCCCGGCCGTGGGGCCGGGGCGTCGTCGTTCAGGGTTGTCTTTGCGTTACTGGCCGGGACGCGGCGGGCCACCCTCGCGACGGGCGAGGAAGGCCAGGCGTTCGAACAACTGCACGTCCTGCTCATTCTTCAGGAGGGCGCCATGCAGGGGCGGGATCAGCTTGGTGGGATCCCGCTCCTTCAGCATCTCGGCGCTGATGTCCTCGACCATCAGC
>CAIZKE010000257.1 GCA_903933475.1 uncultured Alphaproteobacteria bacterium
ATCCCCTGGATATCTCCAAGGCCGAGGTGGCCGTCGAGGTCGACGCGGGCCGGCTGAAGGTAACGGCCCGGGTCCGGACCACCGGCCGGACCGGGGTGGAAATGGAGGCCCTGACCGCCGTCAGCGTCGCCTGCCTGACCCTCTACGACATGCTCAAGGCCGCCGACCGGGGCATGGTCATCGAGGATGTGCGGGTCTGTTCAAAGTCCGGCGGGCGTTCCGGAGACTGGGTCCACCCGTGAAGCTGATGACAGTCGAGGCCGCCCGTGCGGCCATGCTGGCGGAGATCCGCCCCCTGGCGACGGTGGACCTGCCGCTTGGCGCGGCCCTCGGCAGGGTGCTGGCCGAAGATATCCGCGCGGTCCGTGACCAGCCGCCCTTCACCAATTCCTCCATGGACGGATGGGCGGTCCGCGCCGCCGATGCCCCGGGCCGGCTCGCCATCGTCGGCGAGAGTGCGGCGGGGCATGGGTTCGAGGGCCGCCTTTCGCCAGGCCAGGCGATCCGGATCTTCACGGGCGCGGCCCTGCCCGAGGGCGCCGATGCGGTGGTCATCCAGGAAGACGCCCGGCGGGACGGCGAGGGGGTCGAGGTCCCCGCCGCCGTCGTTGGCGACAATGTCCGGCTTGCCGGCCGTGACTTCCGGGCCGGCGACCGGCTCCTGGCTTCCGGGCTTCGGCTCGACCCCTGGCGGCTGTCCCTGTGCGCCTCTGCGGGACGCGACCATGTCGGCGTGATCCGGCGGCCGCGGGTCAGCATTGTGTCCACGGGCGAAGAGGTGGTCGAGGCACCGGCCAGGCCCGGTCCCTGGCAGATCTATGATTCCGGGTCCCCGGGGCTGGAGGCCATGCTCAAGACCTGGGGCGCCGAGGTGCGACGCGTCACCGGGGTGCGCGACCGCCGGGAGGCTGTCCGCGAGGCGATCGCCCAGGCCGGCGGCGACCTGGTGGTCACCCTCGGCGGCGCCTCGGTGGGCGACCACGACCTGGTCCGGGCGGCCGCGGGCGACCTGGGACTATCCATGAAGGTCGAGAGCGTGGCGGTACGCCCGGGCAAGCCCACCTTCTTCGGCATCCTTTCCGACGGACGGCCGCTCCTGGGCCTGCCCGGGAATCCCGCCTCTGCCTTTGTCTGTGCAGAGCTCTTCCTTCGGTCCCTTGTGGCGGGTCTCGAGGGCCGTCCGGCTGCGCCGGTCCTGCGCACCCTGCCCCTGGTCGCCCCCCTGCCGGCCAACGGCCCCCGGGAGCACTGGATGCGGGCGCGTCTGAGGACCGGTGCGGAGGGTGAGAGTATCGAGGCCTTCACCGACCAGGATTCCTCCCTGGTGCGGATCTTCTCCGAGGCGGACGCCCTTTTGCGCCGGCTGCCGGGCGCCCCCGCCCTCGCCGAAGGCGACCGGGTGGAAGTCCTGCCCCTTCTCAGGATCTAGCGTGCGCTGCCGCCGAAACGCTCGGCCATGATTTCGCCGATTACGGAAACAGCGACGGCCCAGGGCGACTTGCCGCCGATGTCGAGGCCGATGGGCGCATGTACCCGGCCGAGGATATCCTCGCTGACCCCGGCCGCACGGAGCGGCGCAAGTCTTTCCTCCAGGCGACGCCGGGCGCCCAGGAGGCCGACATAGCCGGCCCCTGAGGGTAGGGCTGCGGCCAGGGCCTCGCGGTCCAGTTCGAGGTTGTGCGAGGCGATGGCGATGGCGGTCCAGGCGTCGGTCCCGATGGCGGCCAGGGCCTCGGCGGGTGCCTCGCGGCTATAGGCCAGGCCGGGCGCCGGGGGGGCCGACTCCGGACCCTTTCCCCGCACCAGTGTCGTCTCGAAGCCGGATTGGGTGCCCAGCCAGGCGATGGCCAGGGCCGTGGGGTCTGATCCGAAGACGACCAGTCTTTGGGCGGGGTCGCAACGCTTGCGGAAGGCGCCCGGCCAGTCTTCGACGGCCTCCGGGGCCCCGCAGGCCCGGCGGGTGCCGTCGGTCAGCCAGTCGACCGGGCGCCGAGCCCGCCAGGCTACTAGCAGGCTCCCCAGGGCGGGATCGTCCGGAGCCACGCGCTCAAGCAGGATCTCGATCCTCGCCCCGCAGAGGAGCCGGATATCCGGCCAGGGGCTGCCCTCTCCATAGACCAGGCGCCGGGGCGCGCCGTCCTCGAGGCAGGCATAGGCGTGGTCGGCGATATCCGATTCCACGCAGCCGCCCGAGAAGTAGCCGGCGACGAGGTCTGGGCCTTCATCCCCTGACGGCGAAAAGACCATCTGGGTCCCGACCGGGCGGGGCCCGCCGCCCCCCACGGCCACCAGGGTGGCCAGCACGGCTGGCTGGCCCCGGCTGCGGGCCTGGTCGAGGGCCGGGCGGACATCATCGACGAATCCAAAGACCGGCCAGTCGGGAAGGGGAGTTCTCATGGGTCGAATTTAACCCCCTGTAAGGATTTCAGAAACCGCTTCTTTAGGCATTGGCGTCAAGATGGTGCCTCCAGTCACTCAGGGCGCGCCTGAAGAAATCATGTCTTCACCGGTTTCCAAGCTTGGCCTCGGTTCGGGGCAGTTCGCGCTCGACCGGGCTCCGGTCCGCGGCCGCCCGCCTCGCGCCGAGGTCCAGGACATACTTGAAGTCGCGGCCCGCTCGGGAATCCGCCTCTTCGACGTCACCGGCCGTTCGGTCCAGGCCGAGCGCGAGATCGGCGAGGTCCTGCCGCGCCCGGATCGCTTCAACGTCTGTATTTCCACCATCCGTCCGGACCGGGGTCCGGACATGATCGAGGCCGAAGCCCGCGCGAGCCTCGACCGGCTTGGCGTCTCCCAGGCCGAATGCATCATCGTGCCCTCGGTGGCCGAGCTTCTCGGGCCCCACGGCGCTGCCCTCTGGGACCGCCTGAAGGCCCTTCGCGACTCGGGCCTGACCCGGAAGATCGGGGTCTCCGTCTTTGCGTCCGACGATCCGCTGGGCGTCGCCCGCAGGTTCCGACCCGACGTTGTCCAGGCGCCCGCAAGCCTTCTGGACCAGAGGCTCATCAATGATGGCACCCTGGCCGCCATTGCCGGCCTTGGCATGGAGGTCCACCTCAGGTCGATCTTCCTCAATGGCCTCATCCTGCTGCCACCCGACCGGGCGCCCAGCCACCTTCGGGAGGCCGCGGCCCGTATTTCCCGCGCCCGCCGCATGATCGCCGAGGGTCGTTCCGATCCGCTTCAGGCGTCCCTGGGCTTTGCCCTTTCGAGACCCGAGGCCACCGCCGTCCTGGTCGGTGTGGCCTCCGCCGCCGAACTCAATGCCGTGGTCGCCGCCGCTGCCAGTCCGCCGCCGGACCTGGACTGGGACGACATGGCCATCGACGATCCCAATGCCCTGGATCCCAGCTCCTGGGCCGCCGCCTAGGGCCTTTCCCCGGATGGCAGCCCGGGGGGCTCAGGCCCAGGCGCCGAAGGGGTCTGCCGGTTCCTGGTCCAGCGCCTTCGCGACTGCCGGATGGGTGATACGGCCCTTGTGGACGTTCAGCCCGCGCGCCAGGTGCGGATCTCTTGCGAGGGCCTCGAGGCCATGATCCGCGAGCTTCAGGACAAAGGGTAGGGTGGCGTTCCCCAGGGCCTCGGAGGCTGTCCGCGGGACGGCTCCCGGCATGTTGGCCACGCAGTAGTGGACGACGCCGTCGACGACATAGGTCGGCTCATGGTGGGTGGTTGGCCGGCTGGTCTCGAAGCAGCCGCCCTGGTCGATGGCGACATCGACGATCACCGAACCGGGCGTCATGCGCGCCAGATGCTCCCGCCGCACCAGCCTGGGCGCCGCGGCCCCGGGTGCGAGCACCGCCCCGATCACCACGTCAGCGGCGAGGATCTCGGCCTCCACGACATCAAGGCTCGAATACCGGGTGCGGATTCGTCCGGCAAAAAGGTCGTCGAGCACCCGGAGCCGGGGAATCGAGCGCTCCACCACAGTGACCTGGGCCCCCAGGCCCACAGCCATCCGGGCGGCGTTGGCACCGACCATGCCGCCGCCCAATATCGTTACCCTGGCCGGGGGCGAGCCCGCCACGCCTGGAAACAGGAGGCCCATACCGCCATTGTGCTTCTGCAGATGCTGGGCGGCCGCCAGGACCGACAGGCGCCCTGCGATCTCGGACATTGGTGCCAGCAAGGGCAGGCCGCCTTGAGCGTCGGTGACAGTCTCGTAGGCGATGGCTGCGCAGCCTGAAGCCTGCAGGCCCGCGGCCTGCGCCGGATCGGGCGCCAGGTGCAGGTAGGTGAAGAGGATATGGTCCGGAGTCAGGCGCGCCCATTCCACCGCCTGCGGCTCCTTGACCTTGACGATCAGCTGAGCGCCCCGGAAGACGTCCTCGGCGTCCGCCGCCAATCGGGCCCCGGCCGCCTCATAGGCCGCGTCCGGAAAGCCCGACCCTTCCCCGGCGCCTGGCTGCACCACCACCTCGTGGCCATGGGCGACCAGTTCACGGACGGCAGCGGGGCTCAGCCCCACGCGGTGCTCGTCCGGCTTGATTTCACGGGGAACCCCGATCCGCATGGCGCTCTCTCCTCCTGTCCGCCCGGCGTCAGCGCGGGCGAGGTTTAAGTACGCAGTCCGCCAGCCCGTCCCTTCGGACGGTCCCGGCCGCTGCGCCGATCCTTCCGGACCGGCGCTGTACATATGGGCCCGGCTTCGCCGCGCGCCACTTCAGGGGACTGGGAAGTATCGCCGCGAGGCGGGCGGCCTGGGCCGGGGAGAGGCGGTCGGCACCGACGCCGAAGTTGCGTAGGGCGGCGGCTTGGGCGCCATAGACGCCGGGCCCCCACTCGATGGTGTTCAGATAGACCTCGAGGATCCGGCGCTTGCCCCAGCCGACCTCGATCAGCACGGTGAACCCGGCCTCCAGTCCCTTGCGAAGATAGGACCTCTGCGGCCAGAGGAAGACGTTCTTGGCGGTCTGCTGGCTGATGGTCGACCCGCCACGGACCCGGTCCGACCGTGCGTTGCTCGCCCAGGCCGCCTGCATGGCCTCGAATTCGAAGCCGCGGTGGCTGCAGAACCCGGCGTCCTCTGCGGCAATGACGGAACGGACGAGGGCCGGCGAGATCTGATCGATGGGGCGCCAGTCGCGTGCGAAACCCTTCCCCTCCAGGGACCTCTGGACCATCAGGATCGTCGCCGGGGGTGGAAGGAAACGGTAGAGGGCGACAAGGGCGATGGGCAGGCCGATGAACAGCCAGAGGGCCGCCACCAGGATCCGTGTCCACCATCGCCTCCGGGGGCGGCCGGTTCTGTCGCCTCGCGTCATGCAGCGAGGATAGGCCATGCCTGCGGCGAGGCAAACGCGCTGACAAGCCTAAGGCGCGGGTGCTAGTCATTCGACCACAGTCGCCGGAGGGACCGGCGCAGGGAGGTCCACATGAAGGTCAGTGAAGCGGTCGAACACCGGGTCTCGATTCGGGCCTTCCGTCCGGAGCGCCCCTCCGCAGACGTGGTGCGGGGGATCCTGGAGGCGGCAGCCCGGGCGCCCTCGGGTGGCAACCTGCAGCCCTGGAAGGTCTATGCCCTGGCCGGTGCGCCCCTCGAGGACCTCAAGGCCCGGGCGGCAGCCAACCCGATGGGCGAGACCCCCGAGTACGAGGTCTATCCAGCGAATCTCTGGGACCCCTTCCGGACCCGTCGATTCCAGAACGGCGAGGACCTCTACGCGACTATCGGCATCCCGCGTGAGGACAAGCCGGCGCGCCTGCGCCAGCTGGCGCGCAACACTGAGCTCTTCGGCGCCCCCGTGGGCCTGTTCTTCTGCCTCGACCGCAAGCTCGGACCTCCGCAGTGGTCGGACCTGGGCATGTACATGCAGACGGTCATGCTGCTGGCTGTGGAGCAGGGGCTGGACACCTGCGCCCAGGAATACTGGGCTCGCTATCCGAAGACGGTGGCCGAGGTCCTCGGCCTTGCCGACGACCACATGCTGTTTGCGGGGATGGCGCTCGGCTGGCGGGACGAGGCCGCGCCCATCAACACCCTGCGCTCGGCCCGGGATCCCTTCGAGACCTGGGGAGACCTGCGGGGCTTCTGAGGCTAGAGGTCGAAGACACCCGCGCCGCCCGCTTCGTCGCCCCAGGCAAGTCGCCGGGCCTTCCGGCTGAAGGCCAGGGCCGAGATGGACTCACCCTTATCGGCCTTGTGCATGTCGATCCGCTGGCCAGTGAGGTCGCAGGTCCAGACCCGGCCATCCTCCAGGCCCGCCGCGACGAGGCGGGAGTTTGGATCCGCTGCCACCCGGGCGACCAGGGCGCTTTCGTCATAGCCGATCTCGGCGGCCTCCTTGCCAAGGGGGCCGGCCGGACCGGAGAAGGGCCAGACCACCGCCCCGTTGGCGCCGGACGTGACCAGCATCTGGCCCTTGGAGAGGAAGGCCAGGCTCTTCACCTTCGCCGGATATCCACCCATCTTCAGGTTCTTGTCGTCGGCGACGCGCCAGCCGTGCAGGGCGTTTTCCTGCATGGCGCTCATCAGGAACTTGCTGTCCGGGCTCCAGGCCAGGGCGATGTGACTGCCGGCCCACTTGAGGAGCTCCGGCTTTTGCTCGGCGATGCGGGCGTACCAGAGCCAGGCTCCCCCGTAGGTGGCCGCCGCCAGCCGCCGGCCGCGCGGATCAAAGGCCAGGTCGGTGACGGACCGCTCGTGGGGGAAGTTGCGCCGGAAGTCCGGGGCGGCGGCGTCCCGGACCTGGACCTCGCGACCCGAGGCCCAGGCGATCAGCCCCGACTGTTCACTGGCCGCCAGGGCGTCGATCCAGCGCCCCGGGGACTTTTCCAGCACCTCGCAACCGGAGGACCGTGTCCAGACCAGGGCGCCATCGTCACCGCCCGTCAGTAGCCCCTGTCCAGAGGGATGGACAGCGGCGCAGAGGACCGCGCCGCTGTGGGCCGCGTGGACCTGTCCGTCCTCGCTGCGTACGGTTCCGTCGCCGAGGGCGAACCAGGCCCGATCGTCGGCATCGAACAGGGCGGCGGTCACAAAAGCATCAAAGGCATGGGTCATTCCGCCTCCATACCCCCGGCGGGCGAGACTCGGGAAGGGGTGCGACCGGTTGGGGCTTTACAATCCCGGTCTGATTGGCGATGGGTTTTTCAACGCGGTTGGACGCCAGTGGCGTCCTGAAGGGAAGGATTGTCTCATGGGTGCGAAGCTTGGCGGCGGTGGCGGATCTCGCTTCGATCTCGGTCAGAACAGCGAGATCAACGTTACGCCCTTCGTCGATGTGATGCTGGTGCTCCTCATCATCTTCATGGTGTCGATCCCTGCCGCCACGGTGTCCATCAAGCTTGACCTGCCGCCGGCCGTGCCGCCGCCGCCCGGGACCAAGACCGAGGAGCCGACGGTCATCAATATCCAGAACGGCGGAATCTTCATCGGCGAAGCCGCCACGACGGTCGACACCCTTCCGGCGGACCTGGCCCGCAAGCTCAACAAGCCGGACCCGACCCAGGAGCGCGTGTACATCCGCGCCAACCGCGACGTTCGCTACGGCGAATTCATGCGGGTGATGAACACCCTGCAGGGCAATGGCTACTTCCAGGTCGCGCTGATCAACGAAGAGCTCTGATCTTTCTCCCCAAATGGGGAACAGGGGCCCGCCCGGGAGACTGGGCGGGCCTTTCTGTTTGACGGGTGCTGCGCGCTAGGCGGCGCAGGCCTCGAAGCCGGCCTTGAGGGCCTCCGCGTCCAGGTTGCGGCCGATGAAGACCAGCCTTGACGTCCGGGTCTCATCTTCGCGCCAGGGCCGCTGCAGGTCGCCTTCGAGGATCATGTGGACCGCCTGGAAGACCAGTCTCCGGTCTTCGCCCGCGACGCTCACAATGCCCTTGGCCCTGAGGATGTCCGGGCCCTGGGCCTGCAGAACATCATTGATCCAGGCGCTCACCCGGGGCCCATTCATCGGCCTGTCGAAGATCAGGGAGACGCTGGAGATCCCGGCCTCCGCTGCATGGTCATGGGCATGGCCGTGCTGATGATCGTGCCCGTGATCGTGATCTTCGCAGCTTTCGTCGTGGACGTGCCCAGGCTCGCCATGGGCGGGGTTCAGAAACTCGGGCTGGAGCTCTGTGATCCGCTCCAGGTCGAACCCGCCGCGTCCGAGGATCATGTCCAGGGGCACGTTCGAACGCTGGGCGCGGTGGATGGGGGCGAGGGGGTTCAGCCTGCGGATCCGCGCCTCAATGTCCCGCAGCTGGGCCTCGCTCACCAGGTCGGTCTTGTTCAGGATGATCTGGTCGGCAAAGGCGATCTGTTCGACGGCCTCCCGGGAGTCCCCGAGGCGCAGGGGCAGGTGGAGGGCATCGACCACCGTCGTCACGCTGTCCAGTTCGGTACGTGCCCTGACATCGTCGTCGACGAAGAAGGTCTGGGCGACGGGCCCCGGGTCGGCGAGGCCTGTGGTTTCAATGATGATGGCATCGAAGCCGCCCTTGCGCTTCATGAGGCCGGACAGCACCCGGATGAGGTCGCCGCGCACCGTGCAGCAGACGCATCCGTTGTTCATCTCGAAGACTTCCTCGTCGGCGCCGACGATGAGGTCGTTGTCGATTCCCACTTCGCCGAACTCGTTGACGATGACCGCATAGCGCCGGCCATGGTCCTCCGAGAGTATGCGGTTCAGGAGCGTGGTCTTGCCGGCGCCGAGATAGCCGGTGAGGACGGTGACAGGGGTCTTCTGATTCATGGTCCTTTCTCTAATCCCTCGAGCCGTCCGGGGGAACAGGCCGCGCAACTTGGCCAATCCGCCTAGTTCGTGTTACAAAGTTACATATTGGCATCCCGGATGCGGGAACACGCCCTTCTTGCGATCCCTTCAACAGAGCCCCGTCATTCCCAGCCTTCAGACCGACCTCGCGCGAAATGAACGTCGGACCTGGCTGGCGGCCCTGCTTGTCGCCGGTGCCTCCGGCATCCAGGTGGTGGCGGGCTTCGCTTTTGGATCTGTCGCCCTTATCGCCAACGGGGCGCACTCCGGGGCCCACCTCGCCACCCTCGCCGTCGCGGGCGGCGCCTACAGGATCGCCCGCTGGAACGCAGACAATCCCCGTCTGGCCCATGGGCCGGGGCGAATCGGGGACCTCGCCGCCTTCGCCAATGCGGTGCTCCTGGCCCTGGCAGCCTTTGGCCTGGCCGTTGAGAGCCTCGCCCGGCTGGTCCGGCCAGAGCCGACGGCCTATACTGCTGCCCTCTACGCAGCGGCGGGCGGGCTGGCGCTGAACCTGCTCTGCATGGCCCTGTTGAGGCCGCCTGCCGCCGACCGCAACCCGGACGCGGACTACAATCTCTCGGCCGCGCACCTCCATGTGTCCGCAGATGCGGCGGTATCCGCCCTGACCCTCGCCGGCCTCGCAGCCGCATGGCGCTTCGGCTGGTCCTGGGTGGATCCCCTGGCGGCCCTCTGTGGCGCGGCCCTGATCGCCCACTTCGCCACCTCCATCCTGAAGCGCGCCGGCGCGGCCCTGCTGGACATTCGCCAGACCCCGGCTCTGGAGGCCGAGATCCTGGGCCGCCTGGAGGCGGCGGGACTCCAGCCTCTCGAGGTCCGGGCCTGGCGCCTGGGACCGGGCCGGAACGCTGTCTCGGTCAAACTCGGGACGCCCGATCCTGAGGCTTCGGATCAAGTCCGTCGCACCCTGGTTGACCTGCCTGGCGTCAGCCGAATCTCACTCGACCTCTCCTGACCCCGGGCGGCTTGACGCCGAGCCCCGGATCAGTCCTCAACCCCCTTATGCCCGTGTCCCGAGCCGCCTTCCCACTCCCCCCGCCGCCACCTGCGCCGGGTCTACTGGTCCGAAGCCTTGGGGCGTTCTGGGGGATCGCGGATGGCCTGTGGGCGGTGCCCGGTCTCGTCGCCCGGACCCTGGCTGACCTTCCGTCAGCCGCACGCCGCCTTCCGGAGGCCCTGCTCGATCTTGGGGTCTCTGCCCTCCTGCTTGGCTTCCGCAGGCCCGCCGCCACCCTTTCCCTCATCCTCCTGGTCACGGGAGGACCGATTGCCGCCGCTGCCGCCGCGCCCCTGTTCCGGGACCTCGAGGGAACGGCCTCCACCGGCCCCAGTCGGGAATCCGTTCCGAAGCCGGCCCCGAACCGCGACCTCGCCAGGAGACCCGCGCCGCCTGCGCCACCCGAGGTCGTAACCCAACTCGCCGCACTGGATCCTGGCTTTCCCCGGGCCGTGGGGATCGCGGTCATGGACGTCCAGACCGGCTGGATCGCCTCAGTAGAGGGGGACCGGCCCTTTCCCCAGCAGAGCGTCTCCAAGCTCTGGGTCGCCCTGACCATCATGGATGCGGTGGATGCCGGCACGCTGTCCCTAGACCAGGCGGTCACCCTGACGGACGCAGACCGCAGCGTCTTCAACCAGCCCGTCACCCACCTGATCGAGAATGGCGTCTACGAGACCTCCGTGGGCGATCTAATCCGCCGCGCCCTGGTCCAGTCGGACAATGCGGCCAACGATAAGCTGATGGCCCTCGCTGGGGGTCCCGCTGCAGTGCAGGCCTTCCTGGCTTCCCGGGGGATGTCCGGCATCCGCCTGGCCGAGGACGAGCGGCGACTCCAGTCCAGGATCGCGGGTCTGGTCTGGAGGCCTGAACTTTCCACCTACGGCGCCTTTGAGGCCGCCCGCGCGCGATTGGACCCGGAGGCCCGGGCCGCTTCCCTCGCAGCCTATGTCGAGACTCCCTACGACGGCGCCACGCCGGCTGGCGTGGTGCGGGCCCTGGCTGCGCTCCAGCGGGGCGAACTCCTGTCGGT
Source organism: uncultured Alphaproteobacteria bacterium (assembly GCA_903933475.1). GTDB lineage: Bacteria > Pseudomonadota > Alphaproteobacteria > Caulobacterales > Caulobacteraceae > Phenylobacterium. The sequence goes on from CAIZKE010000257.1 coordinate 10,757, forward strand.
GCCGTCCACCCGGTTCGTCCTCGACACCCTTGGCCGGACGACCACGGGCCCGATGCGGCTCCGCGGCGGCCTGGCGTCGGGCTGGCATGCCGCCCACAAGACGGGAACCGGCCAGGACTTCCGGGGCGAGACCTTTGGGTTGAACGATGTAGGCCTGGTGACGGCGCCAGATGGGCGGATCTACGCTGTGGCCGTCTTCGCCCCCCAGGTCCCCAAGGGCTCACCAGACCGCCTTCAGGTCTTCCAGAAGGTGTCTTCGGCCATCGTCGAGCACTGGCGCGGCGGACAAGCCCCTGCCTTCGACTCCGCCTCCGCCTCAAGGGCTGACTGACCGGCCTGCGCGTTGACTCGGCGGAGTGCGTCTGTATAAGAGCGCGCTTCCGTCCGCGGGCTTCCCTGCGGGCGATTGTTTCATTTCTAATTCTTCGGGACGCCAATTATGTACGCGGTGATCAGGACCGGCGGCAAACAGTACCGGGTCGAACCCGGTGATGTGCTGGTGGTCGAAAAGCTGGGTGGCGAGCCCGGGGCCGATGTGGCCTTCTCGGACGTCCTCATGCTTGGCGACGGCACGACCGTCACCATCGGCGCGCCGGTGGTCGAGGGCGCTGCGGTCAATGCGACCCTGATCGAGACCCGCAAGGGTGAGAAGGTCCGGATCTTCAAGAAGACCCGCCGCAAAGGTTATCGCCGGACCCGCGGCCATCGCCAGCCCGAGACGGTCCTGCGCGTGACGTCCATCACGGGCGCCGGCCAGACCACGGCCTGGGACGGCGTGGTTGACCTGACCCCCAAGGCCCTGCTGGACGCCAAGGCCCGCAACCTGAAGGGCGTTGTCGCCTTGCTGGAAGCTGCGGCTCCCGCCGCCGCCCCTGCGGAGGCTCCGGTGAAGGCCAAGGCTCCGGCCAAGGCTAAGGCCGCCCCGGTGGAGGCCGCGGAAGCGGCACCTGCGGAGAAGCCCGCCGCCAAGAAGGCCGCGCCCAAGAAGGCCGCTGCCAAGAAGACCGACGCCGAATAAGCGTCGGAACCCAAGTTTCAGGAGGCCCCCATGGCTCACAAAAAATCTGGCGGTTCCTCGCGCAACGGGCGCGACTCGGCGGGCCGGCGCCTCGGCGTGAAGAAGTTCGGTGGTGAAGCGGTCCTGGCCGGCAACATCATCATCCGCCAGCGGGGCACCAAGTTCTACCCGGGCAATAATGTCGGCATGGGCAAGGACCACACCCTCTTCGCGACCGCCCATGGCGCCGTGAAGTTCGTCACCAAGCGTGACGACCGCACCTACGTCTGCGTGGAAAACGCAGTCGGCTGACGCGGACCTTCCCACGGTCCGCCTGCCTGGCGGACCGGAGCCCTTCCCGAAGCGGGGAGCCCGGACGCCGGGCTCCCCGTTTTCGTATCAGGCCCCCGGCAGAGGGGCCGGGAGGTTCCCGAAATGCGCCCCGTCCAGTTCGACCCTGTCCTCGAGACATCCCGCCTGCGCCTGCGCGCGCCCCGCCGCTCGGATGCCGCGCGGATCGCCGCCCTGTGCGCTGACTTCGAGGTGGCCCGCACGACCGCCCGGCTTCCGCACCCCTACGCCCTGGAGGACGCCGAGGCCTTCCTGGCCTCTGGCGACGGTCTCGACCCCGCCCGAGAGGCGAGGTTCGTGCTGGATCACCCCGCCGAGGGCCTCGTCGGCATGCTGTCCTTCTTCGGCGAGTCCGCCCCCGGGACCGAGATCGGCTACTGGCTGGGTCGTCCCTATTGGGGTGCCGGGCTGATGACCGAGGCCGTGAAGGCGGCCCTGGCCTGGGCCGCCCGGGACTGGGGCCGCGCCTACGTCCGCGCCTGGCGGCTGGACGAGAATCCGGCCTCGGACGCGGTCCTGGTCAAGGCGGGCTTCCTTTACACCGGCGAACGTCGCCAGACCCTCGTGACCTCCCGCGGTGAGGCCCTGCCTTCCCGTGGGATGATCTGGCTGGCCTGATTTTGCCGGCGGGACATGCTAGGGCGATGCCATGAAGTTTCTCGACCAGTGCAAGATCTACATCCGCTCCGGCAATGGGGGCGGCGGCGCCGTGTCCTTCCGGCGCGAGAAGTACATCGAGTATGGCGGTCCTGACGGCGGTGACGGCGGCCGGGGCGGGGATGTCTGGATCGAGGCGGTGGAGGGGCTGAACACCCTGATCGACTTTCGCTATAGCCAGCATTTCAAGGCCGGCACCGGCATCCACGGCATGGGGCGCAACCGCCACGGCGCAGCGGGCGAGGACGTGGTCCTCAGGGTTCCCGTCGGCACGGAAGTGCTGGATGAGGAACGGGAAACCCTGATCGTCGACCTCGACCACCCCGGCCAGCGCGTCCTCCTGGCCAAGGGCGGCAATGGCGGCTGGGGCAATGACCGGTTCAAGGGCCCGATCAACCAGGCCCCCTACCATGCCAACCCTGGCCAGGACGGGGAGGAGCATGTGATCTGGCTGAGGCTGAAGCTGATCGCCGATGTCGGCCTCGCCGGCCTGCCCAACGCTGGCAAGTCCACCTTCCTGGCGGCGGCCAGCGCCGCGCGGCCTAAGATCGCCGACTACCCCTTCACCACCCTTGCGCCCAATCTCGGCATCGTCGACCTGTCGCCGGAAGAGCGCTTCGTCTTGGCCGACATCCCTGGCCTGATCGAGGGTGCCTCCGAAGGTGCCGGCCTGGGCACGCGTTTTTTGGGCCATGTGGAGCGCACGGCAGTCCTCGTCCACCTGGTGGACTGCACCCAGACCGACGTCGTCGAGGCCTGGCGCACCGTTCGTCGGGAACTGGAGGCCTATGGCGCCGGCCTGGGTGACAAGTCCGAGATCCTCGCCCTGTCCAAGGTCGACGCCCTCGACCCCGATACCCTGCAGATGCAGAAGGAGGCGCTGGAGGATGCCGCCGGCCGTCCTGTGAGCTTGGTTTCCGGGGTTTCCGGTCAGGGTGTCCGGGACCTCCTGCGCGAGGCCTGGCGTCAGGTCCTGGCGCGCCGCGCCGAGGCGAAGGCGGCCGGGGAGACTGCGGAAGACTGGCGGCCGTGAGCGGGCTCGCCTCCGCGCGCCGGGTGGTCGTGAAGATCGGCTCGGCCCTGGTCGTCGGGGCGGATGGCGCGCCGGACGCCGCCTGGCTCTCCGACTTCGCAGGGGACCTGGCCCGTCTCCGCAGCCGGGGCCAGCAGGTCCTGGTGGTGTCCTCCGGGGCGGTGGCCCTGGGCCGACGGCGCCTTGGGCTTGGGCGCAAGACCCTGACCCTCCCGGAGAAGCAGGCCTCCGCCGCCGCCGGCCAGTCGGCCCTGGTGCGGGCCTGGGAGGCGGCGCTGGAGCCCTACGACCTGCCGGTCGCTCAGGTCCTGCTGACCCGGGACGACACCGAGATCCGCCGCCGCTGGCTGAACGCCCGGGCTACCCTGGAGACCCTGCTCGACCTGGGCGTGGTTCCGGTGGTCAACGAGAACGACACCGTGGTCACCGAGGAGATCCGGTATGGCGACAATGATCGCCTCGCCGCCCGCGCCGCCCAGCTGATCGGCGCCGACCTCCTGGTCCTGCTTTCAGATGTCGACGGCCTCTATACGGCGGACCCCCGGCTGGACCCGGCGGCGGCGCACCTTCCCCTGGTCACGGACCTGGATGCCGGGATCGAGGCCATGGCCGGCGGCGCCAATGCCGCGGCGGGGGTGGGCACCGGCGGGATGGCCACCAAGATCATGGCCGCCCGCATCGCCCGGCAGGCGGGCTGCGCCACCCTGATCACCCTTGGCCGGAGGGCCTCCCCCCTCGCCGCCGTGGAGGCCGGTGGCCGGGCCACACTGATTACCGCCGCCCTCACGCCCCATGCCGCACGCAAGTCCTGGATCGGCGGTTCCCTTGCGCCCTCGGGGGTGGTCCGGATCGACGCCGGCGCCGCCCGCGCCCTGCGGCGGGGCAAGAGCCTGCTGGCGGCCGGCGTCACCGCCGTGGAGGGCCGGTTTGACAAGGGTGACGCCGTCGTGGTGCGCGACGAAGCCGACCGCGAGGTCGCCCGGGGCCTGAGCCGCTATGACTCCGTGGATGCGGTCCGTATTTGCGGCCTCACCTCCACGGCTATCGAGGCGGTACTGGGATTTTCCGAGGGACCCGTGATCCATGCCGATGACCTGGCGGTCTCGGAGTGATCAGGGAAGGGCGGTAATCTTCCGCGCCACAAGGTCGGCCAGGCGGCCAGCGTCGACGCCCAGGCTCTCCAGCACCTCCCGGGTATGTGCGCCCAGGGCTGGACCGGGCCAGCGCACGCTCCCCGGGGTTTCCGACAGCCTGGGAAAGGCGTTCTGCATCTTCACCTTGCCGAAGACCGGATGGTCCACCTCGACGATGGACTGTCGGGCGGTGAACTGGGGGTCTTCGAGCATGTCCGGGGCCCGGAAGATTCGCCCGCAGGGGACGCCGTTGGTCTCCAGCAGGGCCAGGAGCTCGGGGAGCGGCCAGTTGCGCGTCCAGGCGGAAACGATGTCGTCCAGCTCGGCCTGGTTCTCGCCCCGGGCGGCGTGGGTGGCGTAGCGCGGGTCGGCGGCCAGGTCCTCGCGACCCATGGTGGCGGCCAGGCGGGTGAAGACGGCATCGCCGTTTCCACCGATGAGCAGGCTCTCCCCGTTGGCGCAGGGATAGACATTGGAAGGTGCGATCCCCGGCAGGACGGAACCGGAGCGCTCGCGGACATAGCCGGTCAGGTCGTACTCGGTGACCAGGTTCTCCATGACCGAGAGCACGCTCTCGTAGAGGGCGGCGTCGATCATCTGGCCCCGGCCGGTCCGCTCCCTGTGGTGCAGGGCCATCATGACGCCGATGACGGCGTGCAGGGCGGTCAGGCTGTCGCCGATGGAGATGCCGGCCCGGGCCGGCGGGCGGTCGGGCTCGCCGGTGACATAGCGCAGGCCGCCCATGGCCTCGCCGATGAGTCCGTAGCCGGCCCGCTCCGAATAAGGGCCGGTCTGGCCGAAGCCCGACACCCTGGCCATGACCAGCCGGGGGTTGCGGGCGGCGAGGGCGTCGTAGCCCATGCCCCACTTTTCCAGGGCGCCGGGGCGGAAGTTCTCGATGAGGACGTCCGCCTGGTCGATGAGGGCGAGGGCCAGCTCCCGGCCTTCAGCCTGGCGCAGGTCGAGGGCCACCGAGCGCTTGTTGCGCCCGATCACCGGCCACCAGGGCGACAGGCCCTTGGGCAGGGACCGGCCCCACTGGCGCATGGGATCGCCCTTGCCCGGGTCCTCGACCTTGATCACGTCCGCGCCGAAGTCGCCAAGGACCTGCCCGCAGAAGGGTCCGGCGATGAGGGTTCCCATTTCGACGACCCTGAGGTCGGACAGGGGGCCTTTCACGGCGGGATCAGGCATGTCGCTCTCCGGTTCCGGGCGGCTGACCTAGGCCGTAGGCCGCTGCCCCTGTCAATCGCCAGCCCCCGGGGTTTTCCTTCCGGCCCGACGGGCGTATGCCGCCTTCCATGACCCGTTTCGTCCATGCGCCGCCGCCGCCGGTCCTGGTCCCCGTCGGGGGATCGGACGCCCTCTTTCCGGTTCGCCGGGTGCTTTGCGTGGGCCGGAACTACGCCGCCCACCGCCGGGAGATGGGTGGCGACGACCGGGACCCGCCCTTCTTCTTCGCCAAGCCCTCGGACGCCATCATCCCTCCCGGCGGTGCGGTTCCCTTCCCGTCGGCG
>CAIZKE010000258.1 GCA_903933475.1 uncultured Alphaproteobacteria bacterium
AGGCGCTCGGCGGCCTCGGCCGTCTCGGCGGCCAGGGCGATGGTCGCCACGGCGGTCCAGCCCTGGGACCGGAAGGCGGAGGGGGCGAAGGCGGCGCGATAGGCGCTCACCGCCGGCCCGCCGTCGCTGCGGGCGATGAACTCGGCAAAGACCATGCCCACCCCGGCGCGGCCGGCGAAGTCGGCGGTCTCGGGCGAGGAGCAGAGCAGGAAGATGTCCGGGTGCGAAGGCCCGGAGGGCGAGGCATGGATGCCCCGGGCCGGATGGGCCTCGGTGATCGGCTCCACCCCGCCGGCGTCCAGCAGCCAGGCGTTGAGCAGGGCGAAATACTGGGGAAAGGCCTCGGACCCCGCCGAGCGCAGGGCCCCGCCGGTGCGCCCGTCCGTGCCCAGGGCCCGGCCCACCCCCAGGTCGATGCGCCCGGGCGCCAGGGCCTCCAGGGCCATGAAGACCTCAGCCACCTTCAGGGGCGAATAGTTGACCAGCATGACCCCGCCCGAGCCCAGGCGGATGGTCTTCGTGGCCTGGGTCAGGGCGGCCATCAGGATCTCGGGCGAGGCCGAGGCCAGGCTGCGCATGTTGTGGTGCTCGGCCACCCAGAATCGGTCATAGCCCAGCCGCTCGGCCGCCTGGGCCACGGCGATGGTCTCGCGCATGGCTTGGGCCTGGGTGGCCTCGCCGCCCACCGGCGACAGGTCCAGGACGGAGAGCCGGGCCTTCACGTCCGCTTGCCGGTCTTCTTGATCACGGCGGAGAAGGCAAACACCGTCTGCCCCTCCACGGTCATCAGCCCCCGCAGGAAGACGAGGCTGCGCCCGCCCTTCACCACCTCGCCCCGGCACTCCAGCAGGGCACCGGGCGGCACGGCCCCCACGAAGTCGGCATTCAGCGAGGCGGTCACGCTGGAGGCCTCCGTCAGCTGCTCCCGGGCGAAGATGAAGATGGCGTAGTCGGCGAAGGTCATCAGCGCCCCGCCGTGCATGAAGCCGCCGCCATTCATGTGCTTGGCCTCGGTCCGCATGGCGCAGACCGGGGCCCCGGCGTCGTCGAGGCGGTAGTAGAAGGGCCCGGCGTGGTCCTCGAAGGGCTCGCCCGTATAGACCGTCCAGCCGGCCCAGGGGCCGTCCTCGAGGGTCCGGTGCACGAATGTCGGATAGCCCTGGTCGCTGTCGCCCATGAGAGACCTCCCCGCGCCGCCCCCGACCGCCGGCTAGCGTGCGCCAGACGCCTTTGCCAAACCCCGCGCCGGTCCGCCAGTGTTTCTGCGGGCGGCTGGGGGCGGGGGGCGCCGGGCCCGGGCGTCCTCAGGGCCGCCTCCAGGGTCAGCCGGATGAACTTCTGGTACGACATGCCGGTCGCCGCCGCCCGCCCCCGACAGAAGAACGGCGGCCTTCCGGTTGGGAGGGCCGCCGTTGCGAAACCGCAGGGTCAAATCCGGGATGGAGAGAAGTGCGGCGGCCGGTCCCGGCCCCGGGGGGGCTGGGGGGGCGTTCAGGGGCCGGAACCAGGTCCGACCGCCGACAGTGCCAACCTGACGGGCGGATGTGTCCGGGTCGGGTCCGGATTGAGGCGGTTTCAGGGCTCTTTTTGCCGTCAGGGGGCCGGCAGCTCTGCGACGCGGGCCGCAAAGCCGGCGAACATGTCCCGCATGGGACCCGCTATGGCCGGGTCCGTGCTCGCGGGGGTCCCGCCGGGGAACGGGGGCTCCGGCTTGTATTCCGCCTGCAACATGAGCGCCTGGGCGTAAGGCCGACCCCGAAGGCGCTCCACGACGGCGATGGCGAAGTCGAGGCCGGCCGAGACGCCGGCCCCGGTCACAACCGGTCCGTCCATCACCACCCTGGCGTCTGTCGGGATCGCCCCGAAGTGCCCCAGCATGTCCCTGACCACCCAGTGCGACGTTGCGCGGCGACCCCGAAGGACGCCTGCGGCGCCGAGCAAGAGGGAGCCGGTGCAGACGCTGGTCACACACGTGGCGCGGGACGCGCGATCCGCCACGAAGGCGCGCACTCCCGGGTCGGACGCCGCAGCCAGGGTGCCCGTGGTGCCGCCCGGCGCGAACAGAACCGTCAGATCCTTCGGACAGTCGGCAAGAGTTGTGGTCGGGGCGATCGCCAGGCCGAGGTCGCTGGGCACGGGCGACAGGTCGCCGGTCGTTGTCACCAGGTGGACCCTTGCGCCCATCATCGAGGCGAAGAAGTAATGCGGACCCACCAGGTCCAGGGCGGTGAACCCTGGATAGAGCAGCATGGCGACTTCCTCGTCACCGTGCATGTTCAGTCCGGGAACCGTCATGAGCCGGGTATGGGCGTCGGCCGCGGCGGCGTCGACATCCCTGAGGGCGGGCGGTGCGGGCGCGGCCATGGCGACCTCGAGAGCGAGGAAGGGAGATAGGGCGGTCAGGGCGGTCACGCCGCCAAGGAGTGTTCGGCGATCAGGGCTCATTTCGGGGCTCCGGCTTCCGGCAGGGCGAAGGGGTCGTTGGAGGGGTCTTCGTTCCATTGATACTCGAGGCTGCGGGCCAGCTGGCGGGCGCGGTCCAGCCCGTAGAGTCGGGCGACCACGCCGAGGGACATGTCCGTCCCCGCCGACACGCCCGAAGACGTCACGTACTTTCCGTCCTCGACCCACCTCGCCCTTCGCATCCAGGTCACCCCTGGATCCTGGTCGACGGCCAGCTGGAAGAAGGCCTTGTTCGAGGTCGCCCGGCGGCCGCGGAGCAGGCCCGCCTTTGCCAGCAGGGCCGATCCTGTGCAGACGGAGGTCATCAGCTCCACGGTGCGGTCCTGTGCCCGAAGGAAGTCGAGCAGGCGGGCGTTTTCCAGCGCGGCGTAGGTGCCGGCGCCGCCGGGAGTCATCAGGATGTCGATCTTCGGGGCATTGGAGAAGCCGTGGGTGGCGACCACCTCAACGCCCTGCGCCGAGCGGACCGGACCGGCCGTTTCGGCGATCATCACGACCTCCATTTCGGGGACATTGGCCCACATCTCCACCGGTCCGAAGACGTCCAGGAGCTCGAAACCCGGATAGAGCACGACCCCAACAACCTTCCGGGCTGAGGGCGGGGCGGCCGGCGGCGCGGCTGCGACGCGAGGATCGGGCCGGACCGCCGGGTCCAGCGCGGCCCGGACATAGGCAGCCCGTCCCTCGCCGATGAAGGCGGCATGCTCCTGCCGGTTGGAGGCGCCGTCACCATCCGCGTCACCCTCAGCGGAGAAGTACGGACCCAGGGCGACAGCCAGGCTGTAGTCCGACGTCAGCGGCGCTCCGAAGCCGGCCGTCATCCGGCTGAAGGCGTCGAAGGCGCCGGGCCCGAGCAGGGCGTAACCCGCGGCGAGGGTATAGGCCTTGGGGTAGGCCCGGGACAGCTTGGCCAGGTCGGCGGTGGCGCTGGCCTGCGCCTGCCGCCAGGCCGCCTCCACGCGCGTCCGGTCCGGTCCGCCCGCCGCCTGCCCGTTGAGGACAGCGGCGACGACAGCCAGTTCATCTGCATCGAGGAGGCCATTTCCCTTGCCGGAGGCGTCCGCATTGGCGTCCACTGTGTCGGGCTTGAACCTCAGGGAGGTCATGGCCGCATCGAAGTCGACAGCCTTGGTCGGAGATTCAGCCGCCGCCGGGAGGGGGCCGGGCAGCAAGAGGAGCAGGACCAGGGCGAAGAGGGCGCAGGGTGGAAACTTCGGGCGCCGGCCCGCCGGGCCGGACCATGCGCGAGGCGTCAGAAACATCAGGAATCTCCTCGATGGGTCAGGATCAGAAGGACCGGCTCAGGGTCAGGTAGGCTGACCTGGGCTGGAGCGGCGCCACGACGGCCCGGGCCAGATAGGGATAGGGGGCGAAGCCGGCCTCATCCGCCAGGTTCACGACGGAAACCGAAAGCTTTGCGACGCCCAGATCCCAGGCCGCCTGGGCGTCCAGAAGGACAGAGCCGTCGGCTGCAGTCGTATTGGGAAGGGTCAGTTCGCGGTCGGAGACGGCGGTCAGGCCGCCACCGATTTCCAGCCCCTTCAGCGCTTCTGACTGAAACCGGTAACGGGCCGCAAGGCGGAGACTGTGCTCGGGCGTCCGGGTCGGTCGGTCGCCCACCGGAAGGCGATTGTCCCTGGTCACCTCCGCGTCAGTGTAGGCGTAGGCGCCCAGCACGGAGAGTGAAGCGCCCGGCTCATAGACCAGGTCGGCTTCGAACCCCCGGGCGCGCTGTTCTCCGGACTGGATGGAGGAAAAGGGATTCGACGGATCCGCAGTCACGACGTTGCGTCGCAGGATCTGGTAGGCCGCAAGGGTTCCGGTCAGGCCAGGGATCGGCGCCGCCAGCTTCAGGCCCGCCTCGTATGACCTGGAGGTCTCCGGCTTGGGATCTGTCACCCCAAAGGCGGCGACCAGGCCCCTGAAGCCTTCGGAATAGCCGGCGAAGGCCGAAACCCCCGGCGTCACCCGATAGGTCGCTCCGATCCGGGGAGTCCAGCGGTCCTCCTTGTCCCGGCTGTCGACAAAGGCGATGCCGCCGCTCTCATATCGGCTCTTGATGTCGATCTGCGTCCACCGAAGACCCGCCGTGATGTTCAGCCGCTCGCCAACCGCCACCTGGTCCTGGATGAATACCGCTGTCGAGGTCATGCGGTCCGACTGGATGTCAGACAGGGCCGGCGGGGCGCCGAAGGACAGGTTGGTCGCAGGGTTCGCGTAGTCCACGAAGCCGATCAGGCCAAAGCCCAGGGCGGCGTCATAACGGGTTTCGTCCCGGTCGATCCCGGCGAGGAGGTCGTGGATCAGGCCGCCGCCTTCCAGACGGCCCCGCACGGTGGCCGACACGGTGGTCTGCTCCACCTCCGAGGGTAGGTAGGCGGAGGCGAAGGCGTAGGTCGTGCCAAAGGCGGGCGCCCCGGTGAAGGGGAAGGACCCGTATTCCCTGAACCGGTTCTCGAACCTGCGGACGCTCAGGTCCGCGGTCCAGGTGTCCGAGATGGCGTGGGAGAGTGTGGCGGTGGCCATCCGGTTCTCGACCCAGGTCTGCGGAGCGTCGGGGGCTCCGGCGAAGCCATACCGGTCGACTCCGCCGCCGCCGCCTCCGGTGAGGCCGACAGGCAGGCCGGCGTATTCCAGTTGCTCGACCCTTGAGTACTGGCCCCGCACGGTCAGCCGGGTCCGGTCAGTCAGGTCGATGATCGCCGTCGGGAAGACCGAGTACCGGGTGCTGTTGACCGCCGACAGGAAGCTGTCGGCGGTCTCATGGTCCCCCGCCAGTCGCAGCCGGACCCGACCGTCGCCGAGGGGGGCGTCTACGGATCCCTGGACCCCCAGGGTGTTGAAGCTGCCGGCCCGGATCGCCAGTGAGGCCCCCGCCGAGGCGGCGGGGTCCATCGAGACAAGGTTGACCAGTCCGGAAAGCGGTGCGCCTGTCCCCCCGCCGTAAAGAGTGGAGGTGGGGCCTTTCGCCACCTCCACCCGGGCGACATTGATCAGGGAGCCCGGATCGCTGGCGCTGGCCGGCAGGTTGTAGGCGGGCAGGCCGTAAATCAGGTAGGCGGTGTCGAAGCCGCGGATCTTGGGCGCCTGAAGCACCAGCTCCATCTGGCCCTGGGGCGCCACGCCGGAGACGTTGACCAGGGCGTCCCCCACGGTTCTCAGGTCCTGGTCCTCTATCAGGGTCCGGTTGATCGCCTGGATGGATTGCGGGATTTCCTCGATCGGCGTCGCCGTGCGGGTTGCAGAGCCCGCGGTCGAGACCGTCACGCCGCGATTGGCGGTGACGACGAGTTCGTTCACCCAGGCGCCTGCCTCTTCAGCGAGGGCGGTGGACGAGGACAAGGCCGCTGCGGCGGCGGTGAGAAAAAGACGGATCTTCATTGGGAACGCTCCTGACCCCCGACCAGCGGACACTTCGGCTTGAAACCGGGGGGCGATGAACACCTGGGAGACCGGGCCTGGCGGCCCGGCCAGCGATCATGGTCGCGGCCGGATCCGACAGGATGCTCGGCCGGGCCGCCGGGAGGCGGCGGTCAGGTCAGGATAGGGGAGGGCCCGTCGAGGGCGGGGGCGGCGCAGCAAGCCCGAGGCCGGGGCGAAGGGTCTCCTGCAGGGCGTAGACCCCTGGGCGCGACTGGTCGCCAATGGGCGACGAGACCCCTGGTGAGACCGGCGGGACGTCGACGGCGCCAATACCGGCGAAGGCGCAAGGGGCGCCCTTCATTCCCTTCGTGGCGTCTGTCTCGCCGGACCCGGGGTCCGGCTCCTGGATCCCCTGGCTGGTGCAGAGGGCGTACCCGGAGGGTGAGTCCGGAGCGAGCATATAGCCCGACGGCGTCAGGACGCGCAGCGTGACGGCGAGCAGGGCCAGCACCAGCCATGCCCGGCATTGCCAGCCTCGCGCGTGAAGGTCCCGCCTCATGACCTTTGCATAGCCCACCTTCGCGGACCTGTCGCCAGATTCCGGGTCAGGCCCCGTCCCGGGTCCTCACCCCGCCCCTAACCGCCTCCCCGCCCGGAACCGTACCGGCATGGTCCGGGGCCCCGAGATGAAGTTGCTGGCCAGCCATTCGGGCGGGGTGGTGCGTTCCACGTCCTCCATCCGCGAGAGCACCTCCACCAGCATGGCGTCGATCTCGATGCGGGCGATGTGCTGGCCCAGGCACACGTGGGGGCCGTTGCCAAAGGCGATGTGGTCGAGGGGTGCCCGGGCAAGGTCCAGCTGGTCCGCGCGGTCGAACTGGGCCGGGTCGCGGTTGGCCGAGCCGAAGTACATGACCACCTTGTCGCCCTGGCGGATCGTCTTGCCGCCCAGCTGGGCGTCCTTGCGGGCCGTGCGCCGCATGTAGATCACCGGGGTGGTCCAGCGCAGCAGCTCCTCCCGGGCGGCGGGCAGACGCGCCGGCAGGTCGGCCTTCAGCCAGGCCAGCTGGTCGGGATGGTCCAGCATGGCGTCCAGGCCGCTGGCCAGGAGGTTGCGGGTCGTGTCGCCGCCG
>CAIZKE010000259.1 GCA_903933475.1 uncultured Alphaproteobacteria bacterium
ACCCCAGCCCAGGTCGAAGGTGCGCCCCTTTCCGGGGCCAACCTGATCCGCGACCAGGTCCGGCGCCTGCCCGATGCGCCGGGGGTCTACCGGATGATCGGGGAAGGGGACGAGGTCCTCTATGTCGGCAAGGCCCGCTCCCTGAAAAAGCGGGTCCTGCAGTATGCCCAGGGCCGGTTCCATACCCAACGTATCGCCCTGATGGTCGACCTGACCCGGGCCATGGAGTTCGTGACCACCCGAACCGAGACCGACGCCCTCCTGCTCGAGATCAACCTGATCAAGCAGATGAAGCCACGCTTCAATGTGCTGCTCAGGGACGACAAGAGCTTTCCTGAGATTGTCATCCGGCGGGAACACCCTGCCGCCCAGCTGCGCAAGCACCGCGGTGCCCACACCCTGAAGGGCGATTATTTCGGACCCTTCGCCTCGGCGAACGCGGTGAACCGCACCCTGAACACCCTGCAGAAGGCCTTCCTCCTGCGGTCCTGCACGGACAGTGTCTACGAAAGCCGGACCCGGCCCTGCATGCTGCACCAGATCCGCCGCTGCGCTGCCCCCTGCACAGGCGTCGTCAGCCTTGAGGACTACGCCGTCCTGGTCGACCAGGCCGAGGACTTCCTGCGCGGCCGGAGCCGGGCGGTGATGACCCGGCTCTCGGAGGCGATGCAGGTGGCCTCCGACGACATGGAGTTCGAGCAGGCGGCCCGCCTGCGGGATCGCATCCGCGCCCTCGCCGCCGTCAGCCAGGAGACCCTGGTCAATCCCGAGAGCCTCGAGGAAGCGGATATCTTCGCCCTGCACAGCGATGGCGGCCAGGCCTGCGTCCAGGTCTTCTTCTTCCGGGCGGGTCAGAACTGGGGCAACCGCGCCTATTTCCCGCGGATCGACCGCACCGATCCGGACCCGACCATACTGGCGGCCTTCATCGGCCAGTTCTACGACGACCGGACGATCCCGAAGCTCATACTGGTCAGCTGCGAGCCGGACGACCGGGATCTCCTGGCTGAGGCCTTCAGCCTGAAGTCCGGGCGCAGGGTCGAGATCCGCCGGCCCGAGCGGGGGGAAAAGCGTGCCCTGGTCGACGAGGCCGTGACCAACGCCCGGGAGGCCCTGGGCCGAAGGCTGGCGGAGGGGTCGGCCCAGACCCGGCTTCTGGCCGGGGTCGCCGAGGCCTTTGGCCTCGATGCGCCGCCCCAGCGGATCGAGATCTACGACAACAGCCACATCATGGGGACCAACGCGGTCGGCGGCATGGTCGTGGCGGGCGCGGAAGGGTTCCAGAAGGCCCAATACCGCAAGTTCAACATCCGCAGCGCGGACCTGACCCCTGGCGACGACTACGGCATGATGCGTGAGGTCTTCCGGCGACGCTTCGGCCGGCTGGTTCGGGAGGGCGGTTCCGGCGAAACCACGGTGCGGCCCGACCTGGTGCTGATCGACGGAGGCGGCGGCCAGCTGGGTGCGGCCCTGGAGATCCTGACCGAGCTGGGGGTCGACGACATTCCCGTCATCGGCGTGGCCAAGGGTCCAGACCGGGATGCTGGCCTCGAACGCTTCTTCCTGCCTGGCCAGCCGCCCTTCATGCTGGAGCCCAAGAGCCCCATCCTCTACTTCCTGCAGAGGCTCCGCGACGAGGCCCACCGCTACGCCATCGGCAGTCACCGGGCGCGCCGGGCGGCGGACATGCGCCGTAATCCCCTCGACGAGATCGACGGGATCGGCCCCGGCCGCAAGCGGGCCCTTCTGCATGCCTTCGGGTCCGCCGCCGGCGTGGCCCGGGCCTCCACCGACGACCTCGAAAAGGTGGAGGGCGTCAGTCGCGCCCTCGCCGAACGCGTATTCGCCGCCTTCCATAAGGAGCGCTGATGAAGGCCCTGCCCAACATCCTGTCCATCGGTCGAATCCTCCTGACCCTGGCCATGTTCGCCGCCCTGGTGGCCGTCGGTGCTGGCCGGGACCCCGGGGGCCAGTTGGCGGCCTTCGCCTTCTGGGCCTTCGTGATCGCGGCGGTGACGGACTTCCTCGACGGATGGCTGGCCCGCCGGTTCGACGCCATCACCGTCTGGGGCACCATCCTGGATCCGATCGGCGACAAGATCCTGGTCTGCGGGGCGGTGATTGGTCTCCTGGCGGCGGGCGCCGGTCCGGCCTTCGCGCTTCCGGCGGGTCTGATCCTGTTCCGGGAGTTCGCGGTCAGCGCCCTGCGCGAGGTTGGCGCCTCCCGGGGGCTGAAGCTTCCGGTGACCGGTCTCGCCAAGTGGAAGACGGCGGTGCAACTCGTCGCCCTGGCGGGCATGCTGGGGACGGGCCTGCTGCCTTTTCTGCCGCCCCTCCTGCCCCTGGGGCTGGTCTGGGTCGCGGCCCTGCTGACGGTCTGGACCGGGATCGAATACCTTGTCCAGACGCGCCGCGGTCTCGCCGGCCTGACCTGACGCCTGCGCCGGATCTAGCTGGCCACGTGCGGGGTGATGAGGCCCAGGGGCGCCGCTGTGGTGTTCTTTACGGACCGGATGACGATCCGGCTCTCGATGTTCGAGACCAGGCCCAGGGACAGCAGGGTGCCCCTCAGGAACTCGTCGAAGGCGGGCATGTCGCGGGTGACGATCCGCAGTTCATAGTCCGCCGATCCCGTCACCGTGGCGCATTGCACCACCTCGGGCATGTCCATGATCGCCCGGTCGAAGGCGTCGAGATTGTCCTTGGTCGGCAGGGCCAGCTTGACCGTGCAGTAGACCTCGAAGGACAGGCCGAGCTTCCCCCGGTCAAGGATGGTCACCCGCCGCTGGATCACGCCGGTATCCTCCAGGCGCTTGATCCGGCGCCAACAGGGGCTGGAGGACAGGCCCACGCGATCGGCGATCTCGGCGACGGACAGTCCTGCGTCGTTCTGGATCAGGTCCAGGATTCGGGCGTCGATGGCGTCCAGGGACTCGGTCACGCACTCTCCTTGCGTCAATTGAGCATGGATCTACCGGGCGGGGCCCTAACCAAGCCGCTCAGCGCAGACTTGTGCCCCAAAATGGCGGTCACACGCAACACCAGACCAACAGGTGCCCTGCGACTTGCATTCCCGCCGGACTGGTTTAGGCGTCGGGCATGTCCGCTTTCGACTTTGACGCTGTGGTGGTGGGGGCCGGCGCCGTGGGCCTCGCCTGCGGCTACGCCCTGGCCGCCCGCGGTCAGTCGACCGTGGTGCTGGAGGCCGGTCCGCGGATCGGCGAAGGGGTCTCGGCGCGGAACTCCGAGGTCGTCCATGGCGGGCTCTACTACCCGACCGGTTCGCTGAAGGCTCGCCTGTGCGTCCAGGGCCGCCGAGCCCTGTACGCCTTTCTGGAAGCCCACGGCGTCGCCTTCGACCGTTGCGGCAAGCTGGTGGTCTTCAACGGTCCCGAGGAACTGGGGCGGCTCGATGGCATCCTCGCCCAGGCCCGCACCAATGACGTCGAGGGGATGGCCGTGCTTTCCGTCGCCCAGGCCCACGCCCTGGAGCCGGACCTGAAGTGCGATGCAGCCCTCATCTCGCCAGAGAGCGGGGTGTTTGACAGCCATGGCTACATGCTGGCCCTCCAGGGCGAGATCGAGTCCCGCGGCGGCGCCGTCGCCCTCTCGACGCCCTTCGAGGGGGCCGAGCCCCTGGCCGGTGGTGGCTGGAGGGTCCGGGCGGGCGGGTCCGAGCCGACCGTCCTGACCGCCGCGCGCCTGGTCACGGCCCCGGGCCTCGACGCCCAGGCGGTCGCGGCCCGCATCTCGGGCTTCGCCGCGACCTCCATTCCGGAGGCCCACTACGGCAAGGGCGTTTACTTCCGGCTTTCGGGGCGTGCGCCCTTTGCCCGGCTGATCTATCCGCCGCCGATCCACGGTGCCCTGGGCACGCATTACCG
The DNA here is from genome assembly GCA_903933475.1 of uncultured Alphaproteobacteria bacterium. Lineage (GTDB taxonomy): Bacteria > Pseudomonadota > Alphaproteobacteria > Caulobacterales > Caulobacteraceae > Phenylobacterium. Next base: position 3,885 of record CAIZKE010000259.1, read on the forward strand.
CCGCGACCTGGGCGGCCAGGCGGTCTTCGGTCCGGATCTCGAGTTTGTGGAGACCCTGGACTATTCCGTCGATCCCGCCCGCGCCGTCGTCTTCGCCGACTATATCCGCAGGTTCTGGCCGGGCCTGCCGGAGGGTGCCCTGCAGCCGGACTATGCCGGGATCCGGCCCAAGCTCCATGGACCCGGCCAGTCCCAGCCGGACTTCCGGATCGACGGCCCGGAGGCCCACGGCCTTGAAGGTCTGGTGGTCCTGTTCGGGATCGAGAGCCCGGGCCTGACCAGTTCCCTCGCCATCGGCGAGGAGGTCACCGGGCGGCTCGGGCTCTAGACCGCCCAGCCGGCGATCCAGTCCGCCAGGGCCTGGGGCGACATCTTCCGGGCGCTGGACAGGGCGCTGAAGTTGTCGGGGTTGAGAAGGCGGTCCGTCTTCGGGTCGATCACCATCAGGGCCGGCACCCCCGGCAGGCGCGAGGTGATGCCGTACCGCGCCGGGATCTGCAGGTTACGGTCGAAACGACCGACATCGACCATCACCGTCACGAAATGCACCTTCATGAACCGGTCGAGTTCGGGCAGGGCCATGGTGCCCGCCAGGACCCGGCAGTCCGGGCACCAGTTGCCGCCAAGGTCGATGATGAGGCGCTTGCCCTTGCGGCGGGCCTCGGTGCGGGCGCGATCCACGGCGGCGTTGGCGTCGGCCGCTTCGTCGTAGGGCAGGGGCAGGGGGGTTTTCAGCTCTGCGAAGGTGGCGATCGACATGCGCGGCGCCGGCCGGGCGGCGAGGGCGGGTTGGGCTGCGACCGTAGAGGCGGCGGCAGTCAGGATCAGGCGGCGGCGGTTCATGTCTGTGCGGCTCCGGAGGCTCGAGCAAACACTTCCAACGCGGCGGGGGTGGCGTCAAGTTCCGCCCTCAGCCGGGACCAGGCGATCGAACCGGCGTCCCGTGTCGCCTGCTGTTCGAGGGTCTGGAGGTCGGCATCGGAGGCGTCTCCGGACCGGCCGGCCAGGCGGGACCTCAGGACCTCCGGGGTGCCCTCCAGCCAGACGGCGGCGAAGGGCAGGCCCAGGCGGTCCGCCAGGTCGGCCGCTGCGCCCCTGTGCTCAGGATCGAGGAAGGTCGCGTCCAGGATCACGGACCGCCCGGCGGCGAGCAGGCTCGTGGCTTCGGCGAAAAGGGCCGCGTGGATGCGGTCTGACACTCCCGGGGCATAGGCCTCAGGCGGCAGCCGGTCTGTGGGCGCGACGCCGGACAGCCGCTTGCGGATCTCGTCGGACCGCAGGACGACCGCGCCGGGCGAGGCGCCCAGCTGTGGGGCGACGGCCCGGGCCAGGGTGGTCTTGCCGGTCCCGGACATCCCGCCCACGGCGAACAGGCGCGGAGGCTCGGGCTGCAGGTGGCGAAGGGCGGCGGCCAGGTAGGCCCGGCCCCCTTCGTCGTGGCCGGAATTGGCCTCGACGTGGGCGCGCACCACCGCCCGGACGGAGAGCATGAGGGGCAGGACGGCCAGGCCCTCCCGAAGACCCTCGCCCTCCCGCCGGGCGGCCTCGTCGAGCCAGGCGTCCAGCACCCGGCAGGCGGCGTCGCGCCGGTTGCGGAAGTCCAGGTCCATCAACAGGAAGGCAAGGTCGTACTGGATGTCGATGTCCGACAGGCGGTCATTGAACTCGATGCAGTCGAAGAGGACCGGGCGACCGTCCTCCAGCAGGATGTTCCCGAGGTGCAGGTCGGCGTGGCAGCGGCGGGTGAAGCCGGCCCGGCGGCGGGCCTCCAGCACCCCGGCGGCGTCCGCAAAGCGTCCTGCCGTGGTCGCGATCACCGCCTCCACAGCGTCCCGGCCGAGGCGGTCCGCGAGGCCCGTCAGGAGGTGGGCGTTGGAGTCGATGGTGTAGGCCAGGCCGTCCGCACCGCCACCCTCAGGACGGAGGGGCGCGGCGGCGTGGAGGCGGGAGATTTCCCGGCCAAGGGCCTCGGCCAGGGACCCATCCACGGACCCCGGCCGGGCCGACAGGACAGAGCCCTCGTCGAACCGCCGCATCTCGACGACGTAGTCCAAGACGGGTCCGGTCCCGTCCAGCTCCAGCCTGTCGCCGGACCGGGTGACGGCGTGGACCCGGCGGTAGATGTCGGGCGCCGCAGGCGAATTGAAGGCGATCTCGCGCTCGGCCGCCTCGCGACGTCGCTCCAGGGTGGTGAAGTCCACATAGCCCAGGTCCACCGGCCGCTTCACCTTCCAGGCGGTGTCGCCCGCCAGGTAGACGCGGTTGCAGGCGGTCTCGATCCGGCGTCCGCCCAGGGCGGTGAAAAAGGCGTCGACCGCCGCTTCGTCGCCGGCTTCCGGTGTCACGGATAGAGCCGGCTTGTCGTCCAGCCGCCGGGTGCCGCCTCGAAGACAAGCCGTTCGTGCAGGCGGAAGGCCCGGTCGCGCCAGAACTCGATGTGCGAGGGCGTGATCCGGAAACCCGACCAGTGGGGCGGGCGCGGCGCCTTGCCCAGGCCGAACTTAAGCCCGTAGGCGGCGATGGCCTTCTCGAAGGCCAGGCGATCGGGCAGGGGCTGGGACTGCTGCGAGGCCCAGGCGCCCAGCTGGGCGGGCCGGGCCCGGGTGGCCCAGTAGGCGTCGGCCTCCGCGTCGCTGACCGCCGAGACCGTCCCGCGCACCCGGACCTGCCGGCGCAGGGACTTCCAGTGGAAGAGCAGGGCCGCCTTGCCGCTGGCGGCCAGCTGCCGGCCCTTGGCGCTGTCGAGGTTGGTGTAGAAGACGAAGCCGTCGGGCCCGGCGTCCTTCAGGAGGACCATGCGCACGTCCGGCAGACCGTCCGGATCGACCGTGGCCAGGGCCATGGCGTTGGGGTCATTGACCTCACCCCTGACGGCCTCGGCCAGCCAGTCGGCGAACAGGGCGATCGGATCCTCCGCCGTCAGGGGCGGAAGGTCGGCACCGGCCACAGCCTTGAGGTATTCGTCCTCGGTGGGCGACGGGGGAATGGGAGGTTTCTCGGTCATTCGCGCCCTATAGCGCAGCCGGGCCGCCGACGGTATGGCTAGCGACGAAGCCCGGTCGAGGAGGAATTCGCATGGCGACGCGCGGACAGATGATCCGGATGAAGATGAGCGATGGCGCCGAGATCGGCGTCTATCACGTGGAGCCGACGGGCGCGCGGCGCGGCGGCCTGGTCCTGATCCAGGAGATTTTCGGGGTCACCGAGCATATCCGCGAGCAGTGCGACCTCTTCGCCGACCAAGGCTACGAGGTCCTGGCGCCGGCGCTCTATGACCGCGAGGTCCCCGGCTTCGAGGCCAGTTATTCCGAGGAGGACATCCAGCGCGCCATCCAGGTGGCCCGCCAGCTGCACGACTTCGAGGTCTCGCTGAAGGACGCCCAGACCTGCATCGACGCCCTGAAGGCCAAGGGCCCGGTCTTCATGACTGGCTACTGCTATGGCGGCTCGGTGACCTGGGCCATGGCGGCCCGTTCCGGCGACCTGGCTGCCGCCTCCGGCTATTACGGGGGCATGATCCCGACCCAGGCGAACCTGGAGCCGAAGTGCCCGACCATCCTGCACTTCGGCGCCCACGACCACGGCATCCCCTTGCCCGGCGTGGAGCGGGTGGCTGAACTGCACCCGGAGGTGGCCGTGCACATCTACGATGCAGGCCATGGCTTCCAGTCCGACCGCCGGACCGACTACCACGAGCCCAGCGCGACGCTCGCCCGGCAGCGGACCCTGGCCCTGTTCCACGCGAACGGCGGCTAGGCCGGGCCGCATGTCGCACAACACCTTCGGGCATCTGTTCCGCGTCACCACCTGGGGCGAAAGCCACGGGCCCGCCCTGGGCTGCGTGGTGGATGGATGCCCCCCTGGGGTGGCACTGACTGTTGAGGATATCCAGATCTTCCTCGACCAGCGCCGACCGGGCCAGGGCAAGTTCGTGACCCAGCGCCAGGAGCCCGACGCGGTGCGGATCCTGTCCGGGGTCTTCGAGGACGAACGCACGGGCGGTGCGGTGACCACCGGGACGCCCATCTCGCTGATGATCGAGAACGTCGACCAACGCAGCCGGGACTATTCCGAGATCGCCCGGGCCTACCGGCCGGGCCACGCCGACTACACCTACGACGCCAAATACGGTGTGCGGGACTACCGCGGTGGCGGACGGTCCTCGGCGCGGGAGACCGCGGCCCGGGTGGCGGCGGGCGCCGTCGCCAGGAAGGTCGTCCCGGGGGTCGCGATCCGGGCGGCGGTGGTGCAGATCGGGCCGCACGCCATCGACCGGTCCCGCTTCGACTGGGACCAGCGGACGGAAAACCCCTTCTGGGCGCCCGACGCCGGAATCGTCCCGATCTGGGAGGCGCACCTTGAGCAGGTTCGCAAGGCCGGCTCCTCCACCGGCGCCGTGATCGAGGTCGAGGCGACGGGCGTTCCGCCCGGCTGGGGCGCGCCCCTCTACGGCAAGCTCGACGCCGAACTGGCCGCCGCCCTGATGTCGATCAACGCCGCCAAGGGCGTGGAGATCGGCGACGGCTTCGCCTCCGCGGCCCTCTCGGGCGAGGCGAACGCCGACGAGATGCGCATGGGCCCCGAGGGACCTGTCTTCCTGTCGAACCACGCGGGGGGGATCCTCGGGGGGATTTCCAGTGGCCAGCCGGTCACGGCCAGGGTCGCCTTCAAGCCGACCTCTTCCATCCTGACCCTGCGGCGGTCAGTGGATGCGGACGGCGAGGAGATCGATCTGAGGACCAAGGGCCGGCACGACCCCTGCGTCGGCATCCGCGCCGTGCCCGTGGTCGAGGCCATGACCGCATGCGTCCTGGCCGACGCCTTCCTGAGGCAAAGGGGCCAGGTCGGCTAGGCCGGCGAGGCGGCGGTCCCGCGCGACGTCACCAGGCGGCCTTGTAAAGCGCCTCTAGGGAGTCTGCGTCCACAGGACGCGGGTTGGACCGGTTCACGGGATCGGCGACCGCATCCTCGATGAGGGTCCGGAGAAGGCCTTCAGACCCGCCAAGGTCTCGGATCGAACGCGAGAGGCCGAGATCGTCGCGCAGGGCAAGGACCGCAGCGACGGCGCCCTCTGGGGTTGGCGACAACTCCGGTGCCAGGCACTCCGCTACGGTCCTGTACTTGTCGCCGGCGACGGGCAGGTTGAAGGTCATGACATGGGGCAGCATGGTCGCCAGGGTCTGGCCGTGCGCCGCCGACAGCCTTGCCGAGAGCGCGTGACCGGTCCCATGCGCAGAGCCCAGTCCGGCGACGTTGAAGGCGATGGCCGCCATACTCGAGGCCAGCAGCATGTTGGACCGGGCCTCCAGGTCCGAACCGTCCCGGACGACGCTGCGGGCGTGGGACGCGACAAGCCGGATGGCCTCCAGGGCGACGGTGTTCGAGTAGGGTGTGGCGCGCAGGGCGACCAGTGCTTCGACCGCGTGGGTCAGGACGTCGAAGGCGCAGGTTGCGGTGGGATAGGCCGGTAGACCGAGGGTCAGCTTCGGGTCCAGAACGGCCACAACGGGGGTGATGCTGGGGTGCATCACATAGGTCTTGCGACCCATCTGGCTGTCGGTGATCACGCAGGCGCTGTTGGTCTCGGATCCGGTTCCAGCGGTCGTCGGCACCGCAATGACTGGCGCTCCTGGATGTGCAGGCGCGTTCGCCTGGAGAGCGGGTATGGTCTCTGCGTTCCGCGCCAGAAGAGCGATCGCCTTGCCGCAATCCATGGACGAGCCGCCTCCGAAGGCGATGACCCCCGCGGAGCCAAGTCGCCGGAGTTGCTCGGCTCCGGCTTCGACATTTCGGTCCGTGGGATTCGGCTCGACCCCGTCGAAGACCTCCACCCCGATGCCCGCCTTCCGCAGGGCGTCGATGACGGGTTCCGCCAGTCCGGTCCTGCGAAGGGACTGGTCGGTCACGAATAGGACGGCCGTCAGCCCCAGGGACTTCACGTGACCCGCAAGCTGGAGGCTCGAATCGTTGCCGAAGACCAGGGTCGGCAGCGGGCGGATCACAAAGGACTGTCCTGAGAGCATCTGGGGTTCCCTTTCCGGAGCGTTAGGCGTCAAAGGTCTGTGGGGCCGAAGGCGACTGCCCGAGCTCCATGAGGATCTGGTGGACCGCATCCAGAAGAGCCGCTTGGGGAACCCACTCAGCCTGGGCCGCCGCGACGCCGGGGTCCAGCAGACGCCGGGCGCGCTCTACGTCCTCCTGATGCACACTGTGCAGGAGTTCCAGCTTCTCGTGGTCGTTGAGTCTTTGCCGGATTGACATTGAAGACCTCCCCAACTCGACGGCGATGGACTGGCGGTCACCAGAAGAAGTAATGATATATTATAACACTAAGATTCCTGGGCGTCCACTGGCGGTGGTTGACCGGTCGCTCTGCGCCCCTTCCTGCAGGAGCGCCCTGGGCCTGTCGGTTCGTCTTCATGGGCCCCGTCGCAGAGGAATGAGTCGGACCTCCTGGCTCCGGAGGTTACAGCGACGTAGGCGCGAAGCGGGCTGATCCGGATGACCTGGCCTGAAGCCCTGAGAGACCTGATCGCCCGTCGAAGGGCGGCTGGCTGCGGCCCAACGCGGACATCCTCCCTGATCCGGGCTTCGATCTGCGGCAGCGTCATGGGGACCCTGGCGCAGCGGAGCGCCCCGAGGACGGCGGATGACAGACCCGATTCCCCGGTTGTGGGCTCGTCAGGCGGAAAGCTTACGGGCCCCTCGAAGCCAAGAAAAATGGGCACCCTCGAAAGCCGCATCATTGCACCGTGTCGGCAGGTCCCCAGGCGGGGAAGGGGTCTGGCAAGCGGGCCCAGGCCTTTGGGCCCTTCTGCATCTCGGAGGGAGTCAGGAGGGCGGAGTCGAACATGGCTGTGAGCGCGGCCCGGTCCATGTCCTTGCCGATCAGGACGATTTCCTGCCGACGGTCGCCGTGAGGACTACGCCAGACGTTCGAGAGGAAAAGGCGGCTCTCCGGATCTTGCGGGCGCTTCTCAGGCGGGATGGACGCCCACCAGTAACCGCCCCACTCATGGGTTGCAGCCGCCCCCGCCTGGCTCCAGGAGCCCACAAAGCGCATCCGGGTCGCCAGCCAGAAGAACCCCTTGGATCGCCACACCCCCCGCCACTCGGCGTCCAGGATCGCCTTCAGGCGTATCGGGTGAAAGGGGCGTCGCGCGCTGTAGACAAAGCTGGAGACCCCGTATTCCTCGGTCTCGGGCGTCTTGCCGAACTCCAGCGCCTGCCGCCAGCCGGCAGCGCTCTGGGCGCGCGCCATGTCAAAGAGGCCGGTGTCGAGGATTTCGCCGAGGGGCGCAGCGCCCCGCTCCGCATGTACGATCCGGGCCAGCGGGTTAAGCTGGCGGCAGAGCGCCTCGACCACCGCCAACTCCGCCGGTGAGACAAGGTCGGTCTTGTTCAGGACCAGGACATCAGCGAACTCGATCTGGTCGACGAGCAAATCGACGACGGTTCGGGCGTCCTCTTCGCCGAGGCTCTCGCCGCGATCGGCAAGGAAGTCGCTGGAGCCATAGTCCCGGTGGAAGTTGAAGGCGTCCACCACCGTGACCATCGTGTCCAGCCGCGAGACGTCCCGGAGGCTTTCGCCGTCCTCGGCGATGAAGTCAAAGGTGGCCGCCACGGGCATGGGTTCCGAGATGCCGGTGCTTTCAATGAGGAGGTAGTCGAAACGCCCCTCGGCGGCGAGGCGCCGAACCTCTGCTAGCAGGTCCTCTCGCAAGGTGCAGCAGATGCACCCGTTGGACATTTCCACGAGGCGCTCTTCGGTCCGCGACAGGTCTGCGCCGCCCTGGCGGACCAGCGCTCCGTCGATATTGACCTCGCTCATGTCGTTCACGATGACAGCGACGCGCAAGCCTTCGCGGTTTCGCAGAACATGGTTCAGCAGGGTGGTCTTTCCGGCGCCGAGGAAGCCGGACAGGACAGTGACGGGCAGTTGGACCAAGGACGTCCTCCAAGACTGGATTTATGTTACAATATAACATAGCTAGAGGCATCCAGTCTGTCGGGCAAGGTGCAAGCAGGAATGTCAGTCTCTTCGAGCCGTCTGCCGGACGCCGTGGCCGTCGGAGTTTCGGGTCTCTGCCTGGCGCACTGCCTGGCGCTACCGGCCCTTGCGGCGGTCGTTCCCCTCTTCGGCGCGCTGTCCCACGCCGGATGGGTCCACGTCCTCTTCTTCTGCGCGGCGGCGCCGGTGTCCGCCCTGGCCCTGAGGACTACGGGCGGCTGGCGTCACGCCGGCGTCAGGGCCCTCTTCCTTCTGGGTGTCGCCGGCCTGGCCGCCGCCCTTCCCTGGGGGTGGCCTGCTGAGTGGATCGAGGTCGCCCTGACCAGCCTCGGCGGCGCTGCGCTGGTCGCCGCCCACCTCCTCAATCTCCGTCGGCGCGCCCTTCACCCGACGCCTGTCGCTGTGGCCGCAGAGAATTGACCTGAGCGCCTGCGCTCGCCATCTAGAGGGTCCAGGGCCTCCGCGCCCTTTCTCCCCTTTCTTTCGAAAGAGCCAGGACCTCCGACATGCCCGCCATCGTCCGAATCGCCGCCGCCGCCCTCGTCCTGGGCCTTGCCGGCCCCGCCCTGGCCGCTCCGGCTGCATCGCCGGCCCCCGCCCCTGCCGCCGAGGCCTTCAGCCTTGCGCCGCTTCCCTACGCCTACGAGGCCCTGGAGCCGGTCATCGACGCCCAGACCATGCGCATCCACCATGGCAAGCATCATCAGGCCTATGTGAACAACCTGAACACCGCGGTGAAGGCTTCGCCCGCACTGCAGGGCAAGTCCCTGGAGGCCATCCTCGCCGACGTCCAGAACCAGCCCGCTGTGGTCCGCAACAATGCCGGGGGACACTACAACCACACCCTGTTCTGGACCCTGATGGCACCGCCTGGAACGGGCGGCGAGCCCTCAGCGGCTCTGGCGGACCGCATCCGCAAGGACTTCGGCTCGATCGACGCCTTCAAGCAGGCCTTCCAGGCGGCTGGCGCCCAGCGCTTCGGCTCCGGCTGGGCCTGGCTGGTCTGGACTGGCGACAAGCTCGTCGTGACCAGCACGCCGTACCAGGACAATCCCCTGATGGGCGACGCCCCGGTCAAGGGCGCCCCGATCATTGCCAACGATGTCTGGGAGCATGCCTACTACCTGAAATACCAGAACAACCGCGGCGCCTACCTGTCCGGCTGGTGGGGCGTTCTGAACTGGAACCAGGCCAACCGGCTGTTCGAGACGGCGACCCGCAAGGGCAAGTAGATCGCCCGGGTTCAGCTGAGCCGCCGTTGACCCCCTCAGTCGGCTTCGCCGACAGCTCCCCCTGATGGGGAGCAATTACAGTCCAATTCCTCCTCCAATGGAGAGGTGGACCGCGCAGCGGGCCGGAGGGGGTCAACGGCGACGGGGATTGACCCCCTCACCGGGCTTCGCCCGGAGCTCCCCCTTGGGGGAGCAATGGCTTCCGGGTTCCTGCCTCGTATGGGGGCTCAGCCGAGCGTCAGGGTGCAGGTTTCGCCCAGGGTCGGGCGGGACACGGTGACCCGGGACAGGCCCGGATAGCGCGCCGACAGGCGGTCGGCGAACCAGGCGCAGAGGTTTTCAAGGGTGGGCCGCTCCAGCCCCGGCTTGTCGTTGAGGAGGCCGTGGTCGAGCTCACCCGCCACGGCCTTGAGATCGGCGTCGAGGTCTGCCAGGTCCGCCACCCAGCCGACGGGGCCGCCGGGCATTCCCCGGACCGAGGCCTCGACCCGGAAGGAATGGCCGTGCAGTTGGCGATAGGGCCGGTGCTCCGGGCCCTCCGTCAGGTAGTGCGCGGCATCAAAGGTCGCCGCCTTGGTGATTTCGAACTGGCGCTGGGTCATGTCGGGAAGGCCGGCGAACCGGTCAGGGGATACCGAGGGTCTTGTGAGTCTGGACGCTTAAACGCCAGCGCGGGTGCGAAAGGCAATAGTCGATCGCCGCCTGGGTGTTCCCGGCCAGGCCGGGACTGTCCATGGGTTGGAGCAGGAAGCGCTCGAAGTCCCAGGCCTCGAAGGCGGCCGGATCGACGCCGGGCTGGGGAAAGACCAGCTTCAGCTCCTGTCCCGCCCTCTGCACCACCGGGACCTGGGCCTTGGGGCTGACGCAGATCCAATCGATCCCGGGCGGGCAGGGCAGGGTGCCGTTGGTCTCCAGGGCGATGCTGAAGCCCCGGGCGTGCAGGGCGTCCACCAGGGCCGGGTCGACCTGCAGCAGGGGCTCGCCCCCGGTCAGCACCACCAGCCGGTCTTCTGCGCCGCCCCGCCAGGTGGCTTGGATGGCATCGGCCAGGACGTCTGCGGTGGCGAAGCGACCCCCGCCGGGCCCATCCATCCCGACGAAGTCCGTGTCGCAGAAGTTGCAGGCCGCCGTCGCCCGGTCTTCCTCGCGGCCCGACCAGAGGTTGCAGCCGGCGAAGCGACAGAAGACCGCCGCCCTTCCGGCCTGGCCGCCCTCGCCCTGGAGGGTCAGGAAGATCTCCTTGACGGCGTAGCTCATGACGCCAGGGCGGGGCGACCCGCCGCCTCCCACTCCCGCCAGCCGCGGGCCCGGAGTTCGCAGGCCGGGCAGGCCCCGCAGCCGTGGCCCCAGGCGTGGCGGACCCCGCGTTCGCCCGCATAGCAGGTGTGGGTATCCTCCAGGACGATATCCACAAGGGCCTGTCCGCCCAGGCCGAGGGTCAGGGCCCAGGTCTGGGCCTTGGTCAGGCGCATGAGCGGGGTGTCGATGACGAAGGCCTGGTCCATCCCCAG
>CAIZKE010000260.1 GCA_903933475.1 uncultured Alphaproteobacteria bacterium
CCATCCCGATCCGGCCCGGGCCAATGCCGACCTCCTGGCCGACCTGAAGGGCGGGGCCGCCTCGGCCCTGGTCCACATCGACCCGACGGGCGCGTCGGGCGTCGCCATCGGCTCGGCGGCCGGGCTGGAGACGGTCCTTACGGACATCATCCTGGAGGTCGCCCCGGTCGCCCTCGATGCTGGCTTCCTCGGCCCCCAGGCCGCCGACTGGCTGGCCGGAGTCGCCCGCGGCTCGCCAACGGCCAAGCTCCTCTTCCACATGGATCCCCTCAGCGCCCTGGCCCGCGCCGGCACCAGCCCGGGGCCCATGGAATCTCACCTCGTCTCGGCCGCCACCGTCGCCGCGCGCCTTGCCGCCCGGCACCCCCAGGCCGGTCTCTTCCTGGCCTGCGGCCGCGTCGTCCATGAGGCCGGCGGCGGCGAGGCGGCAGAGATCGCCTTTGCGGCGGCCAGCGCCCTGGCCTATGCCCGGGCCGCTGTCCGGGCCGGCCTGTCCATGGACGAAGCCTGGGGCGGCATCTGGCTGGGCCTCTCCGCCGACGCCGACTACTTCGTGACCCTGGCCAAGATGCGGGCCGCCCGGGCCGTCTGGGCCCGGCTGACCGACGCCTGCGGCGTCTCCGTCCCTGCGCGGATCGAGGCCCGGTCCTCGCACCGCATGCTGGCCGCCAAGGACGCCTGGACCAACATGCTGCGCCTGGGTGCGGCCTGCGCCGGCGCGGCCCTGGGCGGGGCCGACTCCGTGGTGCTGGGAACCTTCACCGATCCCCTCGGCCTGCCCACCGCCTTCGCCCGCCGCCAGAGCCGCAATACCCAGCTGGTCCTGATGGAGGAGGCCCACATCGGGCGGGTCGCCGACCCGGCCGCCGGCGCGGGCTATATCGAGGCCCTGACCGACGCCATGGCCCGGGCCGCCTGGGCCCGCTTCCAGGCGATCGAGGCCGCCGGGGGCGTCATCGCCGCCCTGGAGTCCGGCCTGGTCCTGCGCCAGGCCGAGGAGGCCGCCGAGGCCCGCGCCGCCGCCGGCGAGCCGCGCATTGTCGGCGTCACCGCCTTTCCGCCCGAGGCCGAGGCGCCGATCGAGGTCGAGCCTGCGCCTGCCGTGAAGGCCGCCGCCGCGCCCGATCCGCGCCTGCCGGGGCCAGACACCACCTGTCCGCCCCTCGTCCCCGTCCGCCTGTCCCAGGCCTGGGAGCCCCGCTGATGAGCCGCGCCTTCCCCGACTTCGCCGCCCTGGACTACGCCCCGCCGGCCGACGCCGCCCCCGCCTCTGGCACCGCCTGGAGCACGCCCGAGGGCATTGACGTGGCACCCGCCTACGGCCCCGCCGACGTCGCCGGCCTGGCCGATCCCGGCTATCCGGGCCTCGCCCCCTTCGTCCGGGGCCCCTACCCGACCATGTACCTCACCAACCCCTGGACCATCCGCCAGTATGCGGGCTTCTCCACGGCCGAGGACTCCAACGCCTTCTACCGCCGCAACCTGGCGGCCGGGCAGATGGGCCTGTCCATCGCCTTCGACCTGGCCACCCACCGGGGCTACGATTCCGACCACCCCCGGGTGCAGGGCGACGTCGGCATGGCCGGCGTGGCCATCGATTCCATCCTCGACATGCGCACCCTCTTTGACGGCATCCCGCTGGACAAGATGAGCGTGTCCATGACGATGAACGGGGCGGTCCTGCCGATCCTGGCCCTCTACATCGTCGCCGCCGAGGAGCAGGGCGTCGCCCACGCCCAGCTGTCGGGCACCATCCAGAACGACATCCTCAAGGAGTTCCTGGTCCGGAACACCTACATCTATCCGCCTTCGCCTTCGATGCGGATCATTTCCGACATCTTTTCATACACTTCGCGCGAGATGCCGAAGTTCAATTCGATCTCGATCTCCGGCTATCACATCCAGGAGGCCGGGGCGACGCTGGACCTGGAGCTGGCCTACACCCTGGCCGACGGCATCGACTATGTCCGGGCCGGCGTGGCGGCGGGCATGACGGTCGACCAGTTCGCCCCTCGCCTGTCCTTCTTCTGGAACGCGGGCATGAACGCCTTCATGGAGATCGCCAAGCAGCGGGCCGGACGCCTGCTCTGGGCCCAGCTGATGAAGGACAAGTTCGACCCAAAGGACGCCCGGTCCCTGGCCCTGCGCGCCCACACCCAGACCTCGGGCTGGAGCCTGGCGGCCTCCGATGTCTACAATAACGTGCCCCGCACCCTGATCGAGGCCATGGCCGCCACTGGGGGCCAGACCCAGAGCCTGCACACCAATTCGCTGGACGAGGCCCTGGCCCTGCCCACGGACTTCTCGGCCCGCATCGCCCGCAACACCCAGCTCTTCCTCCAGCTGGAGAGCGGCCAGAACCGGGTCATCGACCCCTGGGGCGGGTCCTACTATGTCGAGCGCCTCACCGCCGAACTGGCGGCCCGGGCCCTCACGCACATCGCCGAGGTCGAGGCCCTGGGCGGCATGGCCCGGGCCATCGAGGACGGCCTGCCCAAGCGTCGGATCGAGGAGGCCTCGGCCCGCACCCAGGCGGCCATCGACTCCGGCCGCCAGAGCGTGGTCGGCGTCAACCGCTACCGGCCCGAGACCGCCGACGTCATCCCCGTGCTGAAGGTCGACAACACCGCCGTGCGCGAGCGCCAGCTGGAGAAGCTGGCCCGCCTGAAGGCCGAACGCGACCCGGCCGCCGTCGAGGCCGCCCTCAACGCCCTGACCGAGGGCGCAAGGGGCGGCGCCAACCTCCTGGAGCTGTCCGTCGAGGCGGCCCGGGCCAAGGCCACGGTGGGCGAGATTTCCCTGGCCCTGGAGAAGGTCTTTGGACGGCACAAGGCCAGGGCCGATGCCGTCCAGGGGGTCTACCTCAAGGCCGCCGGCAACACCCCGGCCAGCGACCGCGCCCGCGCCCTCACCGCCGAGTTCAAGGCCGTCGATGGCCGCCAGCCGCGCATCCTCGTGGCCAAGATGGGCCAGGACGGCCATGACCGGGGCCAGAAGGTCATCGCCTCGGGCTTCACCGACCTGGGCTTCGACGTCGAGATCGGCGACCTCTTCCAGACCCCCGCCGAGGCCGCTGAGCTGGCGGTGCAGACCGGCGTCCACGTCGTCGGCGCCAGCTCCCTGGCAGCGGGCCACCTGACCCTGGTGCCCGAGCTCAAGGCCGAGCTGGCCCGCCTGGGCCGTCCGGACATCCTGGTGGTGGTGGGCGGCGTCATCCCGCTGGAGGACTTCGACGCCCTGCGCGACGCCGGCGTCGCCGCCATCTTCACCCCCGGCACGGTGGTGCCCGAAGCCGCCATCGAGGTCATGGACCGCCTGAACGAAGCCCTCGGCTACGCCCAGCTCAAGGGCTGAACCGACTGCGGTCGCCGCAGACCCCCTCACCGGGCTTCGCCCGGAGCTCCCCCTGATGGGGAGCAATTGGCGCTCTAATTCCTCCCCCAGGGGAGGTGGACCGCGCAGCGGGCCGGAGGGGGTCAACGGCATCTCAGCTAACCCCCTCACCGGGCTCCGCCCGGAGCTCCCCCTAAGGTGGAGCAATTGGCTCCCTAATTCCTCCCCCCAGGGGGAGGTGGACCGGGG
>CAIZKE010000261.1 GCA_903933475.1 uncultured Alphaproteobacteria bacterium
CCCAAGTCAACGGGATCGACATGGCCTATTACGAAGTCGCCCGCGGCCAGGGCGTGCCCATCGTCTTCTGCCACGGCTTCCCGGAGCTGGCCTTCTCCTGGCGTCACCAGCTGAAGGCCTGCGAGGCGGCGGGCCAGTGGGCCATCGCCCCGGACCAGCGCGGCTACGGCCTCACCTCCCGGCCGGACAAGATCGAAGACTATGACATGGAGCACCTGGCGGCTGACCTGGTGGCCCTCCTGGACCATCTGGGCATCGAGAAGGCGGTGTTCTGTGGCCACGACTGGGGCGGCTTCGTCGTCTGGCAGATGGCCCTGATGCACCCGGACAGGGTGGCCGGCGTGATCGGCCTCAACACCCCCTTCACGCCCCGCGGCGACTATGACCCCATCGCCTCCATGCGCTTTGCCTTTGGCGAGGACATGTACATCGTCTGGTTCCAGAAGCCCGGCGAGGCTGACGCGGCCCTGGGCAAGGACGTCGACAAGACCATGCGCTTCTTCATGCGCCGCCCGCCCGAGGACATGCCCGCCCCGCCCAGCGGCGGCCTGTCCATCGACAGGAACTCCAGCCCCGCCACCACCTCCACCTTCGCCTTCCGCGACCTGCTGGCCGAGTGGGACAAGTCGGACACAGCCAACCAGATGCTGACCCCCGACGAGCTGGCCGCCTTCGTCGAGACCTTCGAAGCCACCGGCTTCACCGGCGGCATCAACTGGTACCGCAACTTCACCCGCAACTGGGAGCGCTCGGCCCACCTGCCCAAGCGCATCGACCACGTCCCCTGCCTGATGATCTGCGCCGAGAAGGACGCCGTCCTGCCCCCCTCCATGGCCGACGGCATGGAAGACCGCATCGCCCACCTGGAAAAGGCCCTGGTGATGGGCTCCGGCCACTGGACCCAGCAGGAAAAGCCCGAAGAGGTGAACCGCTACATCCTCGACTGGATGGGCAGGAAGTTCGGGGGTTGAACTGCCGCTGACCCCCTCCGGCCCGCTTCGCGGTCCACCTCCCCCTTGGGGGAGGAATTACCGACCCAATTGCTCCCCCCAGGGGGAGCTCCGGGCGAAGCCCGGTGAGGGGGTCAATCCACATTGCCAAGCCTCGCTCTCGCCGCCGTGCGGATCATCGATAGGGCGGCGTCGAGGTCTTCCAGCACCAGGCCGGCGCGAAGCCTCAGGGTCTCGATGCCCTGTTCAAGGAGCCACTCGTCCCGCTCAACGTCGTGCTCCGGCCGGTCCGCCGCGCCGTGGCTGTAGCCGTCCACCTCGACGCACAGGCGGGCCCGCGAACAATAGAAGTCGAGGACGTAGGGGCCCAGTGGGTGCTGCCGGCGGAAGTGCAGACCGTCCTGGCGCCGGGCCTTGAGGGCCTTCCAAAGTAGGCCCTCGGGAAGGGTCAGGGCCTGGCGCAGGTGCGAGGCCATCGCGCGGGCTTCGGGGGAGGCGGCCATAGGGTGGTCCGGCAGGGTTGGCTTTCGGCAGCTTCTGCAGAGATCAAGGCGAATTCATGCCGCTGACCCCCTCCGGCCCGCTTCGCGGTCCACCTCCCCCTTGGGGGAGGAATTGCCGTGCCAATTGCTCCCCATCAGGGGGAGCTGTCGGCGGAGCTGACTGAGGGGGTCAACGGCGGCTCAGCTGCAAGCGGCGGAGGGGTTCCGGACCTGCCGGCGAAG
>CAIZKE010000262.1 GCA_903933475.1 uncultured Alphaproteobacteria bacterium
CCACTCTCCTCACCGACCAACTGGTCACCCTGCACCGGGTGCCGGACATCACCGACGTCCGGAAGATCCTCGATTTCTTCCGCAGCCTCGGCTCGAGCGTGGAGATGGACTTCGAGGCCGGCGTGCTGAAGGTACGGCACGGCGAGGGGCTCGATCCCAAGGCGGCGCACCTGCCCCTGGGCATGCGCTCGACCCTGATGCTGATCCCGCCCCTGCTCCACAGGTTCGGCGCGGCGACCATCGAGGAGGACGCAACAGGCTGCACCCTGGGCGCCCGGGAGATCGACCCCCACATCGAGGTCTTCCAGACCTTCGGGGCCGAGGTCCACCGCGAGCCCGACGCCCTCCACATCTCCACCCCCGGCGGCTTTCGGGCCTCGGACCACTGGCTCGACTACGCCTCGGTGACCACGACCGAGAACTTCATCCTCTGCGCAGCCACGGCTGCGGGACGCTCGCAGCTGACCAACGCCGCCTGCGAACCCCATGTGCAGGAGTTCTGCGCCTTCCTCGCCCGGATGGGGGCCCGCATCGAAGGCGTCGGCGGCTCGCGCATCGTGGTGGAGGGGGTCGATCGGCTGTCGGGTGCCGAATTCACCTTTGCCGATGACTTCCACGAGGTGGCCACCTTCCTGGCCATGGGGGCCATCACCGGCGGCGAAGTCTCGGTGCGGAACGGTTCGGTGGAGCAGTTCCCCCTCCTCGATCGCACCTTCGCCAAGTTCGGCGTCGAGGTAACGCACGAGGGCGGCTGGTCGACGGCGCGCGTACCCAACGGCCTGAAGGTGAAGGAGCCCTTCACCTCCAACATCCTCACCAAGGTCGAAGCGGCACCCTGGCCCTACGTCCCGGCAGACCTCCTGCCCATCTTCATCGCCCTCGGCGTACGCGCCGAAGGGTCGGTCATGTTCTGGAACAAGGTCTACGAGGGGGCCCTGGGCTGGAGCTCGGAGATCGGCAAGTTCGGTGCCCATTCGGTTCTGTGCGACCCGCACCGACTGATCACCTACGGCGGCAAGCCCCTGATGCCGGCCACGGTGGAGAGCCCCTACATCATCCGCGTTGCCATCGCCCTCTTCATGCTGTCGGCCAGCATCGAGGGCCGCTCCACCATCCTCAACGCCGCCCCGATCCAGCGCGCCCATCCCCGCTTCGTTGAAAACCTCAACGCCCTCGGCGCCGACGTCGAGTGGGTGGCCGGAGACTGACCCCCAGGGAGCTGCCGCCATGGACCTCGAGATTCGCTACGCCCGCTCCGGGGACCATCCGGGGATCGCCGAAATCCTTGACGCCGCCTTCGGGGGGACGGCCGAGCGTCGCATCGTCGAGCGCCTGCGCGCCGACGCCGAGTCGATGTTCGAACTGGTCGCCCTTCAGGACGGGGAGCTGGTGGGGAGCATCATGTTCAGCCGTCTCTGGGCGGACAGCCACATCCTCGACGCCGCCCTCGCCCCCCTGGCTGTCCGGCCGGATCGCCAGCGGACGGGAATCGGGTCCGCCCTGACCCTTCG
>CAIZKE010000263.1 GCA_903933475.1 uncultured Alphaproteobacteria bacterium
CCTCGCCCAAGGCCTGCATCATCGGCGCCGGCTGCTCCGGCTTCACAACCGCCAAGCGGCTCAAGGACCTGGGCGTTCCCTACGACTGCTTCGAGATGTCCGACAACATCGGCGGCAACTGGTACTACAACAATCCGAACGGTCACTCGGCCTGTTACCAAAGCCTGCACATCGATACGTCCAAGTGGCGCCTGGCCTTCGAGGACTATCCAGTGCCCGCGGGCTGGCCGGACTTTCCGCACCACAGCCAGCTGCTGCAGTACTTCAACGACTATGTCGACCATTTCGGCCTGCGCGAGACCATCACCTTCAACACCGCAGTGACCCGCGCTGTGCGCGACGCAGATGGGCTTTGGAACGTCACGCTTTCGACTGGTGAAACAAGGTATTACGACATTCTCTTTGTCTGTAACGGCCACCACTGGAGCCCGCGGACGCCGGAGTATCCGGGCCATTTCGACGGGGTGTCCCTTCACTCCCACGCCTACCGCACGCCCTTCGATCCGGTGGATGTGCGCGGCAAGACCGTGGTGGTGGTCGGCATGGGCAATTCTGCCATGGACATCGCCTCGGAGCTGTCCCAGCGGCCCCTGGCGGGCCGGCTGATCGTCTCGGCGCGGCGGGGCGTCTGGGTCCTGCCCAAGTACATGAACGGCCGACCGGCGGACAAGGCGGCCATGCCCCCCTGGATGCCTCGCAAGCTGGGCCTGGCCCTCGCCCGCCAGACCATCAAGAAGGCCCTCGGCGCCATGGAGGACTATGGCCTGCCCAAGCCCGACCATGAGCCGCTTGAGGCCCATCCCTCGGTCAGCGGCGAGTTCCTGACCCGGGCGGGCTGTGGCGACATCACCTTCCGGCCGGGCATCAAGGCCCTGGAAGGCCGGCAGGTGCGCTTTACCGACGACAGTGTCGAGGACGTGGACGTCATCATCTACGCCACCGGCTACGACATGAAGTTCCCGTTCTTCGAGGACCCGGAACTGGTTCCGGACTCCGAGCATCGCCTGCCCCTCTACAAGCGGATGATGAAGCCCGGCGTGCCCAACCTCTTCTACATGGGCCTGGCCCAGCCCCTGCCGACCCTGGTGAACTTTGCCGAGCAGCAGACCAAGTTCGTCGCCGCCTACCTGACGGGCAAGTACCTGCCCCCCTCGCCCGCCGAGATGGCGCGGATCACCGCCGAGGACGAGGCCCTGCACATGGGCCAGTACTACGCCTCCAAGCGGCATACGATCCAGGTGGACTTCGGCGTCTACTGCCATGATCTGATGAAGGAAATCGAACGCGGGGCCAAGCGCGCGGCGGCGGCGGGCAACCGCCCTCCGGTTCCCGCCTGGGCCGAGCTTCAGGACGCCTGATCGACGCGGAGGCGGCCTTCGGCCAGGTCGATGAGGGTCCGGGTCATGACCTCGGGCTCCAGGGCGGTGATGCGCTGCTCGAGGGTCTCCGCCGTATCCCCGGCTACCACCGGCACGGACCAGCGGCCGAGGATCCGGCCGTGGTCGTATTCGCCATCGACCAGGTGGATGGTGACCGCGCTGGCGGGGACCTGGGCGGCAATGACGGCCTCGTGGACCCGGCGGCCGTACATCCCCTCCCCTCCGAAGGCGGGCAGGGGCCCCGGATGGATGTTGAGGATACGGTCCGGAAACCGGGCCAGGACGGCAGGGCCGATGCG
>CAIZKE010000264.1 GCA_903933475.1 uncultured Alphaproteobacteria bacterium
AACTACAGCCTGCCGACCTCGGCGTCCGGGGGCGGCACGATCAACCGGGCGACCCTGACGGTCAGTGGGGTCACTTCCTCGGACAAGATCTATGACGGGAACACGATCGCGGCGGTGAACACCGGCGGCTCGGCCCTGGTGGGCGTCGTCGCCACAGATATTGGCCAGGTCTCCCTGTCGGCGGGCGCCGCCACGGGGACCTTCGCCAACGCCAATACCGGGACCTGGACCGTCACCTTCGCGGGCTTCGGCCTGTCGGGTGCCCAGGCCTCGAACTACACCCTGACCCAGCCGGCGTCGGTGACCCAGACCATCGCCAGCAAGCTGGTCTCCGTGGCCTCGGTCACCAAGGTCTACAACCGCGACGCCGCCGCGACCCAGGCCTCCGGCGCCAGCTATACCCTGACCGGGGTCCTCGCCGGCGATGTTGGCCAGGTGGCCCTCAACACCGCTGCGGTGACGGGGGTCTACACGGCCGGATGGGACGTCGGGACGGGCCTGCAGGTCAGCCTCGCCAGCCTGGGCCTCACCGGTGCCAGCGCCGGCAACTATGCCATCAACTCGACCCAGGTCTCGAACATCGGGGTCATCACCAAGGCGCCGATCTACATTTCGGGGATGACGGTCAATACCCGGGCCTACAACGGCACGACCCTGGCGACCCTGAATACCTCCGGGGCGACCTTCACGGGCCAGTTCGCCGGCGACACCTTCGGAATCAGCTATCCGACCACCGGGACCTTTACCTCGAAGGACGCCGGGACCCGGGCCGTCACGCCGGGCGCGGCGGGGTTCATCGTCCTGCCGATCCCCGGGACGGGTTACGAGAACTACTACATCGTCAACCAGTCCGGCATGACGGGCGTCATCACGCCCGCGCCGCTTTCGGTCTCGATCACCGGAAATCCGACCAGGGTCTATGACGCAACCACCGCGGCCACCCTGGCGGCGGGCAATTACAGCCTGTCCGGCCTCGTGGGCTCGGAGACCTTCACCGTCACGAAGACTGCCGGGGCCTACAGCTCTGCGGACGCCGGAGCCCGGACCGTCACGGTCTCGCTGGTCGCCACGGACTTCACCGGCGCCGGCGGCGGCCTGAGCTCGAACTACAGCTTCCCGGCGACGGCGACGGGAGCGGGGACCATCACGCCGCGGTCGGTTTCAGCTTCGATCTCGGCGGTGTCGCGCGCCTATGACGGGACCAATGTCGCGACCCTGACCCCCGCCAATTTCAGCCTCTCCGGCTTTGTCGCCGGCCAGGGTGCCACGGTTACCCAGACCTCAGGGATCTACAGCTCGGCGGATGTCGGGAGCTGGGGTATCAGCACGACCCTGGCCCCGGGCCAATTCACGGCGAATGCCGGCACGAACTTCGCCAACTACCTCCTGCCGATCTCGGCGACCGGCTCTGGCGCAATCACGCCCAAGGCCCTGACCGTCTCGATCACCGGCAATCCGACGAAGACCTACGACGGTACGACATCAGCGAGCCTGTCTTCAGCCAGTTACAGCCTTACCGGCTTTGTCTCAGGCCAGAGCGCGACCATCAGCAAGACCACGGGGTCCTATGACTCCGCCAACGCCGGCACCCGCACGGTGACCACCTCCCTGGCGACAGGCGACTTCTCGGCGGCTGGCGGCACCAGCCTGTCCAACTACGCACTCCCGGTCGTCGCCAGCGGCGCTGGAACGATCACCCAGAAGGCCCTGTCGATCGCGATCACCGGGACGCCGACCAAGGCCTACGACGGGACGACGGCGGCGACCCTCACTGGGGTCAATTACAGCCTGACAGGCCTGGTCGGGACCGAAGGCTTCACGGTCAACCAGACGTCCGGGACCTACGACTCCGCCAACGCCGGCGCACGGACGGTCAGCGCGACCCTGGGGGTCGGCAACTTCACCGGCACGGGCGGCGGGCTGATCTCGAACTACAGCTTTGCGCCCACGGTGACCGGGGTCGGTGCGATCAGCCAGAAGGCCCTCACGGCGATCGTGACCGGCAACCCGACGAAGACCTACGATGGCAATGCGACGGCCACGCTCGCGTCCGGGAACTACAGCCTCTCGGGCTTCGTCGGCGGCGACAGCGCGACGGTCACGAAGACCGCCGGGACCTACGACTCCGCCAACGCCGGCGCGCGCACGGTCAGCGCCTCCCTGGCCTCCGGGGACTTCCTGGCCGTTGGGGCGACCAACCTGTCCAACTACGCCCTACCGGTTTCGGCGAGCGGCGTGGGCACGATCAGCCAGAAGGCTCTTGCGGCTGCGATCGTTGGCAATCCGTCCAAGGTGTACGACGCCACGACGACGGCGACCCTGGCATCGGCCAACTACAGCCTGACAGGCTTTGTCGGCGGGGACAGCGCAACGGTCACGAAGACCGCCGGGACCTACGACTCCGCCAATGCCGGCGCACGGACTGTCAGCACGACGCTTGCAGCCGGGGATTTCTCCGGCGCTGGCGGCACACTCCTGTCCAACTACGTGCTGCCGGTTTCGGCGAGCGGCGTGGGCACGATTAGCCAGAAGGCTCTTGCGGCTGCGATCGTTGGCAATCCGTCCAAGGTGTACGACGCCACGACGACGGCGACCCTGGCATCGGCCAGCTACAGCCTGACGGGCTTTGTCGGCGGGGACAGCGCAACGGTCACGAAGACCGCTGGTGCCTATGACTCGGCCAACGCCGGCGCACGGACTGTCAGCACGACGCTTGCGGCCGGGGATTTCTCCGGCGCTGGCGGCACACTCCTGTCCAACTATGTGCTGCCGGTTTCGGCGAGCGGCGTGGGCACCATCAGCCAGAAGGCTCTGTCGATCTCCATCACCGGAAATCCCACCAAGGCGTATGACGGGACGACCGCGGCCACCCTGGCACCTGCCAATTACAGCCTGTCTGGCCTCGTGGGTTCGGAGACCTTCACGGTCAACCAGACCGTAGGGACCTACGACTCCGCTGACGCTGGCGCACGGACGGTCAGCGCGACCCTGGCTGCCGGCAACTTCGTCGGCACCAATGGCGGCCAGATCTCGAACTACAGCTTTGCGCCCACGGCGACCGGGGTCGGGACGATCAGCCAGCAGGCCCTCGTGTTTATCGGGGCCATCGTGATCGGCAACCCGACCAAGACCTACGATGGCAATACGACGGCCACGCTCACGGCCGAGAACTTCAAACTGTCGGGCTTCGTCGGCAGCGATGGGGCCACGGTCACCAAGACGACCGGGACCTACGACTCCGCCACTGCGGGTACGCGCACGGTCAGCACGTCCCTGACCGCTGGAGACTTCCTGGCTGCCGCGGGGACCAACCTTGCCAACTATGTCCTGCCGACTTCGGCGAGCGGCGTCGGCACGATCAATCCCAAGGCCCTGGTGGCCACCATCCTTGGCAATCCGACCAAGACGTATGACGCGACGACGACGGCGACCCTGGCGGCGGCCAACTACAACCTCTCGGGCTTCGTCGGCGGCGACAGTGCCACGGTCACAAAGACCGCGGGTACCTATGACTCGGCCAACGCCGGTGCCCGGACCGTCAGCACGACGCTTGCGGCCGGTGATTTCACGGCCACCGGTGGCGTGAACCTGGGCAACTACATCCTTCCGACCTCCGCCACCGGCGTCGGGGCCATCAATCCCAGGGCCCTGACCGCAGCCATCAACGGCACGCCAACGCGGGCCTATGACGGGACCGCCGCGGCGGTCCTCACCGCCGCCAACTTCGGCCTCACGGGCTTCGTCGCCGGCGAGGGGGCTACCGTCACCCGGACCGCCGGGACTTATGACGGGGTCGACGCGGGATCGCGGAACGTCAGCACAACCCTTACCGGCACTGACTTCGCCGCAGGGGCCGGGACGAACCTGAACAACTACGTCCTTCCCACATCGGCGAGCGGCCTTGGCCGGATCGACGCCCGGGCCCTGACCCTCAGCCTGTCAGGGGACTATTCCAAGACCTACGACGGTAACCGGACCGGCACCGTGGCGCCGGGGACCCTGACCCTGGCCGGCTTCGCCGCCGGCGAGGGCGGCTCTGTCTCCGCGGCTTCGGGCAGCTACGACTCCGCTGACGCCGGGGCCCGGATCTTCTCGGTCCTGGTCGCCCAGTCCGACTATGTCCTGACCGGCGGAGCGAAGGCTTCGAACTATGTCCTGCCGACCTCCGCCAGCCTCGCGGCCACGATCAACCGCCGTGTGCTGAGCGCAGACATCACCGGTTCGCCGACCCGGACCTACGACGGAACCAACGTGGCCACCCTCACCGCCGCGGATTTCCGGCTGACCGGCTTTGTCGCGGGGCAGGGCGCTTCCGTCACTCAGACCCGCGGGACCTACGCCTCGGCTGACGCAGGCCAGCGGGCCGTGACCGCCGGACTGGGCGCCGGTGACTTTACCGCCCAGGGCGATACCCGCCTGTCGAACTACATCCTGCCGACCACCGCCGCCGGTGCCGGCCGGATCAGCCCTGCGGTCCTGACGGCCTCGATCGTCGGCAATCCCACCAAGGCCTTTGATGGAAATACCTCCGCCACCCTGAACACCGGTAACTTCGCGCTTTCGGGACTCGTCAGTGGACAGAGTATCGCCGTGACCCAGACCTCGGGGACCTACGATGCGGAGACCCCGGGTCCGCGGACGGTTACTGCCGGGCTTCTCGGCGGAGACTTCGCCCCCGCTACCGGGGTCAACCTTTCGAACTATGTGCTTCCCACCCTGGCGACGGGTGCGGGAACCATCCTTGAGAACACGTCCAGCGACCCCGTGAAGGATATCCTCGTGGGCCTGGGCGTGCCCGAGGATGAGGCCAACGCCACGTCGCAGCAGGCCGCATTCGCCGGTGGTACGCCGAGGGTCTACATCCCCTTCCCGGCGCCCGGGTCCCTCTCGACCCTGCGCTCCAACGGGCTTGCCGTCCTTCCGGGAATCCTTGACGGACAGTCCGGTCGGTCGGCCTCAGGGCTTCAGTCCGGCCTGTCTACGGTTGAGAGTGGAGCCCCGGTCATCAACGGAAGCGATTCCATCCTGCTCCAGGGGTCCCGCAGCAAGCGCTGGACAATCTTCGTCCCCATGGCGTCGGGACCTGCTGGTCAAGACGCAGGGGACAGGTAGCCGTGTCCCCCCCACGTACCGGAGCCACCCGAGTCTTCCTTCGGCTGCTAACCCTAATGGCGCTTAGCCATGCTGTCTTGGCGGGCGCCGCTACGGCCCAGAACTATCCCAAGGTGGCGCCCCGGCTTCCCGAGGCTGCGCCGCCGGCCCAGGTGGCTCCGCCTGCGGGGTCCGATGCGTCCCGCGACCGTCGCCCTGACGCCGCCGACCCGGTCCTGCTGCCGGAGCTCAAGGGCGTGGTCTTCGTCGACGGACCCTTCGCCCTGAAGCGCGACGGGCTCGCCGCAGATGCCGCCGGCGAGCGCGGGGTCTCCGTGGGAGCCCTCGAGGACCTTGATGCCGAAGACTTCCGGGCCGCTGTTGCCCCCTATGTCGGCCGCCCGCTTCTGCTGTCTGACCTCGATGAAATCCGGAGCCTGGCGCGGGCCCAGTATGTCAAGGCGGGCAAGCCCTTCCTCGACGTCTCCGCCCCGCCCCAGAACGTGACATCCGGTGTCGTGCAGATCGTGGTGACCCAATATCGCCTGGGCGCAGTCACGGTCTCCGGCGCCAACCACTTCTCCGACGATGTCATCCGGCGTCCCCTGACCCTCAAGGAGGGTGATCGCCTCTCTCTTGCGGTGATCGAGGAGGAACTCGACCGCCTCAACGAGAACCCCTTCGTCAGCGTCAACGCCGTCTTCCAGCCGGGCAAGGCGACCGGCGAGACAGACCTGGTTCTGCAGGCCACGGACCGGACGCCGGTGCGCGTCTACGCCGGGGTCGACAATCGTGGATTCCGCCAGCTCGGCCTCTGGCAATACGAGGCGGGGGTGAACTGGGGTAACGCCTTTGGCGCCGGACACATCCTTTCCTATCAGCTGACACGGTCCTTCGAAGGCCGCTTCAC
>CAIZKE010000265.1 GCA_903933475.1 uncultured Alphaproteobacteria bacterium
CCAGGCGCTGAAGCATCTCGACGCGTTCCGGACCGAAGCTGCGGCGGACCTGGCGCGCCAGGCCCTGGCGCAGGATCGCGCCTCGGTCAGGGCCTGGCAGATCCTCGCCCTGGCGGCGGAAACCTCGGGCGACCTGACCGGTGCCCTGTCCGCCTACGAGGGGGCCCTGGCCCTCGATCCGGGGGATGCAGCCCTGCTCAAGGGGCTGGCGCGCATCGCCCTGGACCTGGGCATGCCTCCCGTCTCCGACGCCTTCTCCCGACGGGCCCTGGCCAGGAACCCCGAAGATGCGGAGGCTGTCTGCCTGCTGTCCCGCGCCCTGGCAGCCCAGGGACAGGGTGACGGGGCCGTGGAGGTCCTCTCCGCCCATCTCACCGAGCGGCCGGAGTCGCCGGAGGTGTGGAACGCCCTGGGGGTCCTGATTGCCGACCGGGGAGACCTTGCGTCGGCCCAAACCTTCTTCGACGAGGCCCTGAGGCTTGCCCCCTCCCTCACCCCCGCCCGCTTCAATGCGGCCAATCTCCTGATGACCCGGGGAGAGACCGACAAGGCCCTCTCCGCCCTGGAGCGAATCCCGCAGACCGGGCTCTCACCGCGGGACCGGGCGACCCTGGTCTTCTCACGCGCCTGCGCCCGTCTCCGCCTGGGCGACCTCTCCCAAGGCTGGCGCGACTACGCCATCCGGAACGATCCCGGTTTCCCGGGGTCAGCGGACTTTGACATTCCCGGGCGGCGGTGGCGGCCGGGCGAGCCCCTCAAGGGCGCAGACCTGCTGCTGGTCGGAGAGCAGGGCCTGGGCGACGAGGTCATGTTCGCGGGCCTCATCCCCGAACTCCTAGACGGCCCCCATGCGCCCGCCAGCCTGGCCCTTGCGGTCGAGCCCCGGCTGGTGAGCCTGTTCCAGCGCGCGTTTCCTGGCGTGCCCGTTACGTCCCACGCCACCCGGGAGACCGGAGGGCGCAAGGTACGTCGTCTGTCGACAGGCTACGCAGAGGGCGGGCACCCCAAGTCCTGGGCGCCCATGGCCGACCTCCTTCCCGACCTGCGCCCGTCGATTTCCGCCTTCCCGGACCGGGATCGGTTCCTGGAGGCCGACCCCGGGCAGGTCGGGGCCTGGCGCGACTGGCTTGCGACCGAAGCACCGGGCCTGCGCGTGGGCCTCCTCTGGAAGAGCGGCCTGATGTCCGGGTCGCGGAACAACGCCTTTGCGCCCTTCGAGACCTGGGCGCCGGTGCTGAGAATTCCCGGTATCACCTTCGTGAACCTGCAGTATGGCGACTGCGACGGAGAGATCGCCTTCGCCCGGGCCGCCCTCGGCGTCGAGATCCGGACAGCGGAGGGCCTGGACCTGAAGCAGGACCTCGAAGGTGTGTCCGCCCTTTCCAGCGCCCTGGACCTGGTGATCGGGGTCTCGAACGCCAGCTTCAACCTGGCAGCGGCATCCGGTGCCCCCGCCTGGCTGATCACGGCGCCGGACGCCTGGACGACCCTGGGGGCGGCGACCTACCCTTGGTACCCCCAGGTCCGGATGTTTGCCTCACGGACATTCGGGGACTGGGAAACGGTCTTTCAGTCCGTCGCAGCGGCCCTTGCGGAAAGGGTCACCAACTGAGTCCAGCGTCCGGCCTCTGGTCGGGCTGGGAAGCGGAATGGACCCGGGACGAAGCGGCTTGAATGTCGCGGGCCAGCCTTTAGTGTGCCCCCATCATTGAAACATTTGTTCGGGTGCCCCGCAGGGCGGCGCTCCGGGGAGCCCAGATGAGCCAGCGTTTTGAAGGCACTGAGAACTACGTTGCCACCGATGACCTGAAGGTGGCCGTCAACGCCGCCATCGCCCTCGAGCGCCCCCTTCTGATCAAGGGCGAGCCGGGTACCGGCAAGACCGTGCTGGCCTACGAGGTCGCCAAGGCCCTCAACGCCGAGCTGATCACCTGGCACATCAAGTCCACGACCAAGGCCCACCAAGGCCTCTACGAGTACGACGCCGTGACCCGCCTGCGCGACAGCCAATTGGGCGAAGAGCGGGTCAAGGACGTCCGCAACTACATCAAGAAGGGCAAGCTCTGGGAGGGCTTCACGGCCCCGAAGCGCCC
Organism: uncultured Alphaproteobacteria bacterium; assembly: GCA_903933475.1. Taxonomy (GTDB): domain Bacteria; phylum Pseudomonadota; class Alphaproteobacteria; order Caulobacterales; family Caulobacteraceae; genus Phenylobacterium. Next base: position 2,094 of record CAIZKE010000265.1, read on the forward strand.
GGTCCTGTTGATCGACGAGATCGACAAGGCAGACATCGAGTTCCCGAACGACCTCCTCCAGGAGCTCGATCGCATGGAATTCTATGTCTACGAGACCAACGAGACCATCCGGGCCGAGATCCGGCCGGTGGTGATCATCACCTCGAATAACGAGAAGGAGCTGCCCGACGCCTTCCTGCGCCGCTGCTTCTTCCACTACATCCGCTTCCCCGAGGTCGAGACGATGAACGACATCGTCGAGGTGCACTATCCAGGCATCAAGCAGAAGCTGGTCTCAGAGGCCCTGCGTATCTTCTACGACATGCGCAAGGTGCCTGGCCTGAAGAAGAAGCCCTCCACCTCCGAGCTGCTGGACTGGCTGAAGCTGCTGATGGTCGAGGACATCAGCGCCGAGATGCTGAAGGAACGCGATCCCACCAAGCTGATCCCGCCCCTGCATGGTGCCCTCCTGAAGAACGAGCAGGACGTGCAGCTGTTCGAGCGCCTGGCCTTCCTCGCCCGCCGCGAGGGTGGCCCGCCGCGTCCGGGCCAGTAACTCCTAGACGACCCTGAACGACGACGCCCCGGCCTCGCGGCCGGGGCGTCTGCGTTTTCGGGAAGGCGCCGGGAGGTCAGACCGCCTGAACTTCGGCGATCCTGTAGGTCAGGGGCTGACCGTCCTCGTCTGTTACGGTGACGTACTCCCCGACGACGAAGTGGTGATCCCCGAGCCGGTGCACGGGTTCATCATCGTCGCTGGATTGGCTGTCGTAATCGAAGAACCAGTTCTGGCCACGCCGGGCCAGGCGGCCGGTCACGGCCTCCTCGTCCGGTGCGAAACGGCGGACGGAGCAGGACTCCCTTGCGTTGGCGTAGGCCTCGGCGTCCAGCAGACCCGTCGCAGTCAGCGGGGCGGTGAGGGTATAGCCCCGGCGATCGTCGCCGCCGACGTCTGAGCCTGGATTGCGGGCAAGCCGCATGACAATGCGCGACAGGGACATGAAGGTTTGACCTCTAGTGGGAAAGGAAGAGCGACGGCTGCGGGGCCGCCAGCAGGGTGCGGGTGGTCCCGCCGAAGATGAACTCCTGGAGCCGGGGATGGCCGAAGGCGCCCGCCACCAGCAGGTTGGCGCCGACCCGTTGGACGGCGTTCAGGAGAAGGCCCCCCGCCTCGCCCTTTTCGCCAAGGATCTCGATGTCAGCCTGCACGCCCCGGGCTTGCTCGGCCAGCGCGCGGGCCGGGGTGTCGGTGGACTCGGATCCGCGCAAGGCCCGGGCCGGTGCTCGATTGGCCGACGCCGACGCGCCCACGGACAGACAAAGCCAACTGCTGCCGGCGGGTCGTGGAGGCCCGGAGCTCCGCCGCGGTCGGGGGAGTGGAGGAAGGAGGGAGGAAGATCAGGCGAGTGAGGAGACAGAGGAGA
>CAIZKE010000266.1 GCA_903933475.1 uncultured Alphaproteobacteria bacterium
CCCCCTGATGGGGAGCCATTGGGGCGGTAATTCCTCCCCGAGGGGGAGGTGGACCGCGCAGCGGGCCGGAGGGGGTCAGCTGAGGGGCCGTTGACCCCCTTACCCGGCAATGGGCCCACGAACGCGGGGGCCCCGTGAGGGGAAGTTATGTTGCGTCGGAGGGGATACCTGGTGCCGCCGGGCAGGATTGAACTGCCGACCTCAGCCTTACCAAGGATGCGCTCTACCACTGAGCTACGGCGGCGAAAGGCGAGGCGGCGGCTATAGCCAAAGCCGCGCCGGACGGGAAGGGGAAAAAGGTAGCCCGGCCCGAGGGCCCGGCTTGACCCCGGCGGTGCCAGGCCGCATCCCAAGGACCGTGAAGACGACGCGCCCTCCTGCAGATGCCTCCGAGGCGGCCCGGCGTGAGGCCCGGCGGGCCCAGGCCCTGCGGTCCAACCTGCGCCGGCGCAAGGCCCCGGCACCACCCCCGCCCGCCGACGCCGCCGATCCCCCTTGCGACTCCCGCCCGCCGGTCTAGAACCCGCAGGGAACGGTGGAGACGGACCGACGTGGCGAAACAGCCCCCCAAGGCGACGGCCCTGAAACTCCTGGCGGAGGATGCCGAGGACCTGGAGGTCCTGGCCGCCGCCCTGCAGGACGCCGTGCTGAAGATCGGCGACATCACCTGGGAGGCGCAGACCCGGCGCCTGACCCTGGCGCTGAACCGCTATCGCTGGGGCGCACCGGAGCCGGAGCGCGTGCGCTCGGCGGTGCAGGTGGGCTCTGTCCTGGGGGTCCAGGCCCGGCGCCTGCGGCGAAACGCCCGGGAGGCGGTGGTCGAACTCCTGACCCTGACCTTCGAGCCCGGCGAGGCGCCCGGCGGGCGGCTGGTCTTCCGCTTTGCGGGCGATGGGGACCTGGCCGTGGAGGTCGAGTGCCTGGACGTGGTGCTGGCCGACCTCTCCGAGCCCTGGCCAGCGAAGTCTGAACCCCGGCACGAAGACTGACGGCGATGTCGGGGGCTGGCGGGATTCCCGGCGAGTGTGGCGCCCGCCCCATGGCCTCGCGCCGCCGCCGGGTCTAGATAGGCTCCATGCGCCGCTTCAACTTCCAGGACGCTGATTTCGCCGCTCAGTTCGGTGCCTTCGCCGACGCCCGGCGGGACACGCCCGAGACGGTGGACGTCGCCGTGCGTGAGGTGCTGGACGCGGTCCGCGCCCGGGGCCTGGAGGCCCTGCTGGACTTCACCCGCCGCTTCGACGGGGTGGAGCTGGACGCCGAGGGCCTGGGGGTCAGCGCCGAGGAGATCGCCGAGGGGGCCGCGGCCTGCGCGCCGGAGGTGCGGGAGGCCATCGCCTTCGCCGCCCGCCGGATCGAGGCCTACCACGCCCGCCAGAGGCCGGCTGACGTCCGCTTTACCGACGAGGCGGGGGTGGAGCTGGGCTGGCGCTGGACGCCCCTGGACTCGGTGGGGATCTACGTGCCCGGCGGCCGGGCGGCCTATCCCTCGACTGTGCTCATGAACGCCGTGCCCGCCCGGGCCGCAGGGGTGGGCCGGATCGCCATGGTGACCCCGCCCGGCCGGCTGCAGCCCGCTGTCCTGGCAGCGGCTCATGCCGCGGGGGTCTCGGAGATCTGGCGGGTCGGCGGGGCCCAGGCCGTGGCGGCCCTGGCCTATGGCGCGGGGCCCATCCGGCCGGTGGACAAGATCGTCGGGCCGGGTAACGCCTGGGTGACTGCAGCCAAGCGGCGGGTTTATGGCCAGGTGGGCATCGACGCCCTGGCGGGCCCTTCGGAGATCGTGGTGGTGGCGGATGCCGCAAATGACCCGGCCTGGATTGCCGCCGACCTGCTCTCGCAGGCCGAGCACGACCCTGCGTCCCAGTCGATCCTGATCACCGATGATGCCGCCTTCGCCGACCGGGTGGTCGCCGAGGTCGAGGCCCAGCTGAAGACCCTGGCCACGGGTGAGACCGCCGCCCGGTCCTGGGCCGACCACGGGGCGGTGATCCTGGCGCCTCTGGACGAGACCGCCGCCCTGGTGGATCGCCTGGCCCCGGAGCATGTCGAGCTGGTCGTCGCCGACCCGGAGGCCCTGTCGAACCGGATCCGTCACGCCGGGGCCATCTTCCTGGGGCGTTACACGCCGGAGGCCCTGGGCGACTATGTGGCCGGGTCGAACCATGTCCTGCCGACCAGCCGGGCGGCGCGCTTCTCTTCGGGCCTGTCACTCTACGACTTCCTGAAGCGCACCTCGCTCGTCCGGGCCGGGGAGGGCGGGTTCGCCATACTGGGCCCGCATACCGTCGCCCTGGCCGAGGCCGAGGGCCTGCCCGCCCATGCGCGCTCGGCCGCCCTGCGCCTGAGCCGGGGCGGGTGACGGCCATGCGCGGTTTGCTCTAGGATCGGACTGTAGCTTGCGAACCGGACATGGCCGAGCCTGACCGTACCCTCCAGCGCCTGCAGAGCGTCGAGCTGGACGATGAGTCCCTCGCGGCGGTCTCGCGCGACCAGGAGCAGGAGCGGAAGATCGCCATCTTCGACCTGCTGGAGCAGAATTATTTCGCCCCCGAGGGCTCGGCCGGCGGGCCCTACGACCTGCACATGGGCCTGATCGAGAACCGGCTGATGCTGGACGTCTCCGGCCCGGACTACCAGCGACGGCACATCCTTTCGCTATCGCCCTTCCGGGGACTGGTCCGGGACTATTTCATGATCTGCGAAAGCTATTACCAGGCCATCCGGCAGGCCACGCCGTCGCAGATCGAGGCCCTCGACATGGGACGCAGGGGCCTGCACAACGAGGCCAGCGAGCTCTTGCAGCGGCGGCTGGCGGGCAAGGTCGAGACCGACATGGACACGGCGCGCCGGCTCTTCACCTTGATCACCGCCCTGCACTGGAAGGGCTGAGGGGCGGGACCTGCGCCTGGGCAGTCGACCTTGGCGGGCGACTTAAGGTATAGACCCGGGCTTCCGGCCCGTTCACCCGCGATTCCGCAGGTCCGGTGCCGTTTTTTCGACCCCAAGTGTGGAGCCTGCATGGCCAAGGAAGAACCCCTCGAGTTTCCGGGTACCGTCAGCGAGGTGCTGCCCAACGCCACCTTCCGCGTGAAGCTCGAGAATGATCACGAGATCATCGCCCATACCGCTGGAAAGATGCGCAAGAACCGCATCCGGGTGTCGGCGGGCGATAAGGTGCTCGTGGCCATGACCCCCTACGACCTCTCCAAGGGGCGCATCACTTTCCGGGTCCGCTAGACCCGCCATGCCCCCAAGGCTGGTTCTGGCTTCCGAGAGCCCGCGACGCCGGGACCTGCTCGCCGCTATCGGTCTTTCGCCGGACCTCATCGCCCCCGCAGACATTGACGAGACCCCGCTGAAGGACGAGCTTCCCCGGCGGCTGGCCGCGCGCCTGTCCGCCGCCAAGGCTGATGCCGTCGCCGCAATCCATCCCGACGACTATGTCCTGGCCGCCGACACCGTGGTGTCGGTGGGGCGCCGGATTCTGCCCAAGGCCACCGACGCCGATGAGGTGGCCCAATGCCTGAAGCTGCTGTCGGGACGGGCGCACCGGGTGGTCACCGGGGTCAGCGTCCGCGGGCCTGGCGGCCGGCGGGGCGACCGGGTGGTGGAGACCCGCCTGAAGATGCGTCGCCTGACCGAGGCCGACATCCGCGCCTATGCCGACAGCGGCGAAGGGGTGGGCAAGGCCGGTGGCTACGGTATCCAGGGGCGAGCGGGTGCCTTCATTCTGTCGCTCAGTGGCTCCTGGCCAGCGGTAGTGGGTCTGCCCCTGCACGAGACCGAGACCCTGCTGAAGGGCCTGGGTTGGCGTCGGCCATGAGTGCGCGTCGGGCCTTTCTCGACGTGACTCCCGGCGAAACCCGAGGCGTGGTCACCCTGGATGGGCGGCCCGAGCACCTGATCCTGGCCCGGGACGACGACGACCCCCGTCTGCAGCCGGGTGCCCGGATCGCCGCCCGGGTGCGCAAGGTCGAGCCGGCCTTCGCCTCGGCCTTCGTGGACCTGGGCGAGGGGATCGAGGGCCTGTTGGACTATCCCCCCGACCGCCGCCCCGTAGAGGGCGAGATGCTGGAGGTCGAGGTGCGTGCCGCCCCCCGGCCCGGCAAGCTCGCGGCGGTGCGCGCGACGGGGGCCGCCGAGGCACCGGTACGGCTCCTGGCACCTGGACCCACGTTAGCCGATCGCCTTGCCCACCTGGCCCGCAGCCGGGAGGTTGTGACCGGAGCCGAGGCCCGCCGGATGGCGGACGCCGCCGAGGATCAGGCCCTGACCGAGGCGCACGTCCTGCCGGGCGGAGGCGTCCTGGTCATCGAACCCACCCGCGCCCTGGTGGCGGTGGACGTGGACCTGGGACCGCGCAAGGGGCCGGATCCCAAGTCCCTGCTGCGCCAGCTCAACCTGACCGCCATCGCCGAGACGGCGCGCCTGCTGCGGCTGAAGGGACTGGGCGGACTGGTGGTCATTGACCTGGCCGGGCGTGGCCATGACGGGACCGCCCTCCTGACCGCCGCCCGCAACGCCTTTTCCGTCGACAATCCGGGCGTCGCCTTCGGGCCGGTCAGCCGCTTCGGGACGCTGGAGCTGACCGTTCCCCGCCGCACCCGGGCCCTGGCCGAGATCCTGCTCGAGCCCGGTGGCGCGCCAAGCGACCGCACCCTGGCCCAGAGGCTGGTTCGCCGTGCCGAGAGCGAGGCCGAGGCCGAGACCGGCCGGGTCGTGAAGATCCAGGCTGCCCCGGCGGTCGCCGGGCTGGCCTGGCCCCTCATCGACCGCCTTGCCGAGCGGATGGGCGCGCGCTTTGAACGTGGGGTCGAGGCCGACTGGCCCCGGGACCGCTTCGAGATCAGTGTCCCCTGAGGGTTTCGCCGTGACGACTGCCTGTCCCATCTGCAAGACGCCCGCACAGCCGAAGTACCGGCCCTTCTGCTCGTCGCGCTGCGCCCATGTAGACCTGCAGCGCTGGCTGTCGGGAAGCTATGTCCTGCCGGGGGATGAGCTGGATGACGAAGACCTTGGAAGGGACGCGGAAACCTAGGCCCGCCTCGCTGGACACGGCGCGGGGCCTCTTCTATAGAACCGCCTCCGACCCGCGAGGCGTCGCGCCTGGGTAGCTCAGTTGGTAGAGCAGCGGATTGAAAATCCGCGTGTCGCTGGTTCGATTCCGGCCCCAGGCACCATTTTCAGTCTGTCTCGAAAATCCCGGACGGCGGGTCTGCGAAGGTCGCGACTTCGGCCAGCCGCCGCAAACTCAGCCACCTCTTCACCGGCTTAGCAGGGATTGGCACCGCCTCCGCATCCCGCGGCGCGATCGCCCATACGCTGCATTTCCTCTTGATCGCGCAGGCGACGGGCTTCCCAGTCCTCCGGGGTGGCGCAGAGCTTGCGCTTGAAGTGCGAGCCGATCTGGGGGGTCACCTGGCAGACCATCTTGGGTTTCGGCTTCTCCGCCGGGGCCGCGGGCTGGGCCTTTGGGGCCTCCGAGGTCTCCGGCGGGGTGGAAGGCGGCGGTGCCGCCGCTGCTGCGGCGAGCATGAGGGCCACGAATCCGGCCGAGACGGCGGCGAGACTGCGAACATGTGCCATTCTGGAATCCTCCTGCTTCGAGTGTGAACCTTCCCCGTCCAGGCTGCAAATCCGACGTCCGGGCCAGGGGCGGCGCCCGAAAGTCGGGCCACGACCTCGGAATCCGGTCGACAGACGCCCGGCTGGCCCTATTCCACTTGACCCGCGAAAAAGGGATTGCCAAAGGACACCTGCCGCAAGTCTAACTTGTTGGTAAGGTGCTGGAGGCCGATTGGCGGAAAGCGCAGTGCCCGAGGTCAAGACGAGGTCGGGGCTCTCAGGGGTCCGGATCGCTGTCAGGGGTCGGGGTAGCGAAAGCGGCTCTATCGCTGTCGTCCAGGACAGTCCGGTTGATCCGGACGGTTCCGGGGGGCGGAGGTGGGCCATTCATTTGGGGTAGAGACGCTCTCGCGTGGCGACCCTTAGGTCCAAACGTGCTAGACCAACCAGGAACTGGCGACAAATGATCGACATCAAATTCAAGACACCCTTCATCGCTCTCATTGGTGCCGTGGCGCTGATGGCGAGCGCTCCGGCCTTTGCGCAGGCGCCCGCGCCTGCTGCCGAGGCTGCTGCTGCTGTTGCTACTGCCGACGCAGCCGCCCCCGCCCTAACCCCAGCCGAGCCCGTCGCGGCTGCTGAATCGGCTGACCCGCCGCAGATGGAGAATGCCGGCAAGCTCACCGTCATGGGCATGTTCGGTAGCGCCACCCTCGTCGTGAAGGCGGTGATGATCGGCCTGATCCTCGCCTCGATGGTCTCCTGGTTCCTGCTTGTGACCAAGATGATCGAGTTCAACGGCATGGAGAAGGTCGCCAATGGCTTCATGGACGCCTTCCGCGGTGCCAAGAACTATTCGGAGGCGGGTCGTATTGCCCTCTCCGAGGACTTCGCAGGTAATCCGCTGGCCGACATGGCCGCCGCGGCCGTCCAGGAAGTCGAACTGTCCCGTCAGGCAGGCCTGAATATCTCCGGCGAACACCGGGAAACCACCCTTCATCGGGCGGAAGGCGCTGTGAATGCGGTGCAGGCGACCCTCGGTAAGCGCCTGTCGTCGGGAATGCAGTTCCTGGCCTCGGTCGGTTCGGGCGGTCCGTTCATCGGCCTGTTCGGTACCGTGTACGGGATCATGAACTCGTTCATCGGCATCGCGAACACCAACACCACCAACCTGGCCGTCGTGGCGCCCGGCATCGCCGAAGCCCTGCTGGCCACTGGTATTGGTCTGTTCGCCGCTATCCCGGCGGTTATCTTCTACAACTACTTCCAGTCCCGCATCTCGGGCTTTGGCGGTCGTTCGGAATCCTTCGTGGCTGAACTGATGAACAGCCTCTCGCGGCAGCTCGACAAGGGGGCTTGATCCAGATGGGATCCAAACTCTCAGGTTCTGGGGGTGGCAAGTACGCGGTAGAGGCGAACAGCGAGATCAACGTGACTCCCTTCGTGGACATCATGTTGGTTCTCCTGATCATCTTCATGGTGGCGGCGCCCATGGCGGCCGTGAACGTGAAGATCGCCCTGCCGAATGCGGTTGCGAAACCGGCCACAAATCCCCCCAAGCCGGTCTACATCTCGATCCAGCCGGGCGGGCGTCTCTTTATCGGGGACATCGGCACTGACCTGGCTGAACTCGGAAGCACGCTGCGCATCCAACTGGGTGAGAAGCGGAGCCCCGAGAAGGAGCGGATCTATATCCGCGCCGACAAGGACGTGATGTATGGCGACTTCATGGGTGTCATGAACTCGCTCCAGGACAATGGCTTCTACAGCGTGGCCCTCGTCGGCGAAGACAAGAAGGACTGAGGGGCGGAGCATGGCTGAAGATATCACCCACCCCATCCACAACCCCTTCGACGTCCCACCGCCGAAGCGTGGCAAGGGTTTCCTGATCGCGGGCCTTATGGCCGTGCTTCTCCACGTCATCCTCGGCGTGGTGCTCTGGAAGCAGCGGTTCGAAATGACTGTCAGGGAATACTCCGACGACGTGACGGATGTGGCGATCATCAAGCCGATGGCCCCGCCGCCGCCGCCGCCGCCGCCGCCGCCCAACACGCCGCCGCCGCCGCCGCCCAAGCTGCAGCCGCGTCCGCCTGTTGCGTTGCCCAACGCTCCGACCATCCCGCCCTTGCCGGTTCCCCCGGTCGAGAAGCGGATCGAGGAGCCCAAGCCGCCCGCGCCGGCTCCCGAGCCGCCACGGCCGTCGGTGATCACCAACCCCGACTGGGCCCGCAAGCCCTCCGGCGAGGACATCGCTCGTTACTATCCAGACCGTGCCCTGCGCATGGAAGTGGAAGGCCGGGCGACTCTGAGCTGCAAGGTGTCCGCCAAGGGCACCCTTGAGGGCTGCTCGGTCGTCTCCGAGGATCCGGCTGACCAGGACTTTGGTTCGGCCGCCTTGCGGATGAGCAAGCTCTTCAAGATGCGCCCCCAGACCCGGGATGGCGCACCTGTCGAAGGTGGTACGGTCCGGATCCCCCTGAGCTTCCGTCTCCCCAAGGACTGATCTCAGAGGAAACCAGGTTCAGAGCCCCGGGGGTCCGCCTCCGGGGCTCTTTTCTTTTGGACACGCCGCCGCTTGATCGACGCCCCGGCGACGACTAGAAGCTAGCTTCCGCGATGCGCCGCCTTAGCTCAGTTGGTTAGAGCGCTAGATTGTGGCTCTAGAGGTCCCCCGTTCGAACCGGGGAGGTGGTACCATCGCGAATTCCCAGGCCAGCCCGCAGGGCCAGCCCCGATCCGGCAAGGCCATGACTGAGGACCCTCCCAAGCGCCGTACCCTGAGCCTCAAGCCCGGCGTGCAGGTTACCCGTCCGCTGGGGCCTCAGCCCCTGATACCGCTAAGGGCAGGCAAGCCGGGCCGCCCGCCCCGGGCCCCTCGTCCGTTCAGCCCGCCCCAGCCCGTGGAACGCCCTACCCACGGCTGGAAGTGCAAGCCCTGCGGCGCCTTCTTTGATCCGCCCGCAGAGGGACCGGACGACGAAGTGGTCCGTTGCCCGGACTGCAATGCCCGGATCGGTGTTGCCGGGGACTTCCGCCAGACACCGCCTCCGGCCCGGCTCCGGGCCCGGCCCATGCGCCACGGACCGCGGCTCGACCGGGACGCGGCAGAGGTCTAGTCTGGCCCTCAGCCGCCAGCCGAGGTCCGCCATGCCCCTCCGTCGACAGTCCCCGGTCCTGACGACCCTCCGCGAGACGAACCACCCCTACCTGACCGGCGCCTGGACCCCTCTCCACGAGGAGGTGGACCTTCCGGATCCAGAGGTCATCGAGGGCCGTATCCCCGAGGACCTCGAAGGCGTCTACCTGCGCAATACCGAGAACCCGGTCCATCAGCCCCTGGGGCGCTATCACCCGTTCGACGGCGACGGGATGATCCACAGGATGGTCTTCCGGGGCGGACGCGCCAGCTATGCCAATCGCTTCGTGCGCACCCGCGGCTTCCAGGCCGAGCAGGAGGCA
>CAIZKE010000267.1 GCA_903933475.1 uncultured Alphaproteobacteria bacterium
CTCAAGAGTACCTGAAAGACAGAAATTTGGCTCGGCAAATGATAAGATAAAAGTTGCGCGATCGAAATGCAATTTTACCATCTTTGCAAAGGCAATCTTAAAAACTGGTTGCATTTTATTAAGTTAAGGCAACGTGTGACGCACTGGCCGGCCGTCCGGGCCGCCCTCGACGGCGACCGGCAGATCGGAGCCTATCTCGCAGACCTGGATTCAGGCACCGCCGGTACGCGCATGCGCGCGCCAGCCTCGGCCGGCGGGCATTTTTTCTACGGTCCCGACATGCGGGGGCACAACTTCACGCGCGAACCGACGACGGTTTCAGCGATGATCGCTGACCTGCTGACGGCCCCGGAAACGGATGCCCCGGCCCTGTATATGGGGGCCTCCTCCTTGCCGGGCGGCTTGCCCCGGTTTTCGCAACTGAACCCGCCGCCCGGCGTACCGGAATCGGCCGTGCCAAGGCTTTGGCTGGGCAACGCCGTCGAGGTCCAGACCCATTTCGACGCCTCGGAGAACCTGGCCTGCGTGGTCGCGGGGCGGCGCGTCTTCACCCTGTTTCCACCGGACCAGACCGTCAATCTCTATCCCGGCCCCCTGGAACACACCCTGGCGGGCCAGCCGGTCAGCATGGTCCGGCTGGGGGCCGTGGACGACCCCGCCTTCCCGCGGTTCAAAGATGCAGCAGCGGCCGCCTTCACCGCCGAGCTGGAACCCGGCGACGCGATCTACATACCCCCGCTCTGGTGGCACCATGTCCGGTCGTCAGGGCGTTTGAACGTGCTTGTGAACTACTGGTGGGACCTGGAGCCCTTGGCCGGTTCGGGCTTTGAGGCCCTGGTCCACGCCGTTCTTGCCATCCGCTCGCTGCCCGCTCCGGCCCGTGCGGCGTGGCGGGAGATGTTTGAACATTTCATATTCGGGACAGACGCGGTCGCGCCTGCGCATCTTCCTGAGCACGCCCGGGGAATCCTGGGACCGCTGGATGCCGGAAAGGCGAAAACGCTCCGAGCATTCCTGATCGGAGCGTTGACGCGGCGTTGAGGTAAAGTGGCTCGCAGGCCTCAAGGCCGGCGAGCCACCCTGGTCCTGTTTCTAGACCGTGGCCCTGACCACGAACGAGAACCGGCGGTCGTTCTTGAACCAGGACCGCGGTGCCTTAAGCAGGTCGTCGTTCAGAACCTGGAAGGTCCTCGTCGTCTCATCCAGCAGGTTCACCCCCTGGACGCCGACCTTGAACATCGGGTTGACCGTATAGAAGAACGAAGCGTCCAGCTGTCCTGTGTCGTCCGAATAGATCGGAGCGAACGGGACGATCTCGTCTCGCGTGGTGAGGAGGTATTCAGACCGCCAGCTGTACGCCAGACGAGCCGAAATCGTGTCGTTCTCGTAGATCGCGGCGAGGTTGAAGTTGTGCTCGGACAGCGATTCCAGCGGCAGAAGACTGGTGTCGATGACCGGTTCGGAGCCGCCGGGGTTGGCCTTGTCAGCCGACAGGTTTTCCTGGGGCACGCCGGAGCTGTCGATGTAGGTGTAGTTGGCCTGGATGCCGAGACCAGACCACCAGCCGGGCAGGAAGTCGTAGAACTGCTGGTAGGCCACCTCAAAGCCCTGGATCTCGCCGTCGTCCGGCGAGTTCGTCGGCCCCCGCACGTAGACGTCGTAGCTCGTGCCCCCGTTGGTGAGGGTCCGCTCATAGAAGCCGTTGGTGATCACGCCTTCTAGCGTCTTATGGAACAGCGCCAGCGTCAGGGAGCCTGTCGGGGCGAAATACCACTCGGCTGAAACGTCGATCTGCTGTGAGCGGATCGGCTCCAGGAAAGTATTGCCGGCCTGTGCCTCGAAGCCGAGGAACTGGTTGTTGACCACGCGGGGCGTGATCTGCAGCTGGTTTCGGGTC
>CAIZKE010000268.1 GCA_903933475.1 uncultured Alphaproteobacteria bacterium
CAAGCGGCAGACCGTCACGCCCCTGCCGGGCTTCCGTATCGCCCAGTCGGTGGTCTTCTGCGGCCTCTTCCCGGTGGACGCCGCCGACTTCGAGGACCTGCGCGCCGCCATTGGCCGCCTGCGCCTGAACGACGCCAGCTTCACCTACGAGATGGAGACCTCGGCGGCCCTGGGCTTTGGCTTCCGCTGTGGCTTCCTGGGCCTGCTGCACCTGGAGATCATCCAGGAGCGCCTGTCCCGCGAGTTCGACCTCGACCTGATCGCCACCGCCCCCAGCGTGGTCTACCGGATCACCCTGACCAACGGCGAGGTGGTCGAGCTGCACAACCCCGCCGACATGCCCGACCCGGTCAAGATCGACACCATCGCCGAGCCCTGGATCAAGGCCACCATCCTGACCCCGGACGAGTACCTCGGCGCGGTGATCAAGCTCTGCCAGGACCGCCGCGGCGTGCAGCGCGAGCTGTCCTATGTGGGCAGCCGGGCCATGGTGATCTACGACCTGCCCCTCAACGAGGTGGTCTTCGACTTCTACGACCGGCTGAAGAGCGTCTCCAAGGGCTACGCCTCCTTCGACTACCAGATCGAGGACTACCGGGTCGGCGACCTGGTCAAGATGAGCATTCTGGTCAATGCAGAGCCCGTCGACGCCCTGTCCATGCTGGTCCACCGGGACCGGGCCGAGGCCCGGGGCCGGGGCATGGTCGAGAAGATGAAGGACCTGATCAGCCCGCACATGTTCCAGATCCCGCTGCAGGCGGCGATCGGCGGCCGGATCATCGCCCGCGAGACCATCCGCGCCCTGCGCAAGGACGTCACCGCCAAGTGCTACGGCGGCGACATGAGCCGCAAGCGCAAGCTCCTGGACAAGCAGAAGGCCGGCAAGAAGCGCATGCGCCAGTTCGGCAAGGTCGACATCCCCCAGGAAGCCTTCATCGCCGCCCTGAAGATGGACGCGGATTAGAGGGCGAAGCCGCCGCCCCTTAATTGCTCCCCCACGGGGGAGCTCCCGGCGCAGCCGGGTGAGGGGGTCAAACCCCGTCTCAGCTGACCCCCTCCGGCCCGCATTCGCGGTCCACCTCCCCCTTGGGGGAGGAATTGCCGAGCCAATTGCTCCCCATCAGGGGGAGCTGTCGGCGGAGCTGACTGAGGGGGTCAACGGCGGCTCAGCTGCAAGCGGCGGAGGGGTTCCGGACCTGCCGGCGAAGGTCTAGGAGAGGGCATGAGCAGCGATCCCTGGTCCCCCACCTTTTCCAGTTCCGCCGGCCGCCGGGGCCTGTTCCGGGAGGTCGAGCCCTTTGCCCGGGGCCGCATGGCCACCGAGGGCGTCCACGAGATCTACTATGAGGAGTGCGGGCGCGCTGATGGCCGGCCCTGCGTCATTCTGCACGGCGGCCCCGGCGGAGCGATCAACCCCACCATGCGGCGCTTCTTCGATCCCGACCGCTGGCGGATGGTGCTGTTCGACCAGCGCGGCTGCGGCCTCTCCACCCCCAATGCCAGCCTGGAGGAGAACACCACCTGGCGGCTCATCGAGGACATGGAGCGCCTGCGCATCCGCCTCGGGATCGAGAAGTGGACGGTGTTCGGCGGCTCCTGGGGATCCACACTGGCCCTCGCCTATGCCATCACCCACCCCGAGCGCGTCGAGGCCCTGGTCCTGAGGGGCATCTTCACCCTCACCCAGCGCGAGGTGGCCTGGTTCTACCAGGACGGCGCCTCCATGCTCTTCCCCGACGCCTGGCAACAGTACCTGGCGCCCATCCCGCCAGAGGAGCGGGGCGACCTCCTGCACGCCTTCCACCGCCGCCTGACGGGAAGCGACGAGGCGGCCAAGGCCGTCGCCGCCACCGCCTGGAGCCAGTGGGAAGGCGACACCATCTCCATCCGGGGCCCCGAGGGCCGGCCGGCCAAGTTCGGCGAGGTGGACTTCGCCATCGCCTTCGCCCGGATCGAGTGCCACTACTTCGTCAACCGGGGCTTCTTCCCCGAGGACGGCTGGATCCTGAAGAACGCCCATGTCCTGGCCGACATCCCCGGCTGGATCGTCCAGGGCCGCTACGACGTGGTCACGCCCATGGAGACCGCCTGGGCCCTGAAGACGGCCTGGCCGAAGGCGAACTTCGAGATCGTCTGGGACGCCGGCCACGCCTCCACCGAGCCGGGCATCATCGACGGCCTGGTGCGGGCCTCCGAGGCCGCCCTGCGGCTCTGAGGCTCAGAGCCCCTTCAGCCAGGGGATGAGCCGGGCGTTGACCTCGGCGGGGCGCTCCTGCTGGGTCCAGTGACCGCATCCGTCCAGCACCTCGGCCACCTGCAGGTTGGGAACCTGGGCCCGCATCAGCTCGATCGGGTCGCCGCGCCCCATCATGTTGAAGGCCAGGTCCCGGTTGCCGGCCATGAAGAAGGCGGGCTGCTCGATCTTCCGGTCCTTGAAGGCCTGCTGCCAGGCGAAGTCCCGGTCGTGGTTGCGATAGCGGTTGATCGGCCCGCGCAGGCCCGAGGCCTCGAACTCGGCGGTGTAGTAGTCGAGGTCCGCCTCGGTCATCCAGGCGGGGAAGGGCTCGGGATCGACCAGGCCCTGGAGCAGGGAGGCGTCGGCGGTCTTGTCATTCGGCCAGGTCCCGTCCGGGGCATCGCCCGAGATGGCGTAGTAGAACTTGCGCAGGAAGTCGCGGACGTTGGCCTCGCCTTCCGCCTCGGCCACCCCCTCCTTCTGGAAATAGGCCTGGTAGAAGAACTTGTTCCGGGCCGTGAAGACCTCGTTGAAGACGTCGGAGAAGGACCTCTGCCCCACCCCGGTCCAGGGCACGGACAGGGCGCCCACGGCCGAGAACCGGTCGGGGCGCGACAGGGCCGAGTTCCAGACCATGGGCGCGCCCCAGTCGTGGCCCAGCAGGATGGCCGGCCGGCCCGGCGACAGGGCGTCGGCCACCCCTACCAGGTCCTGCACCTTGTGCGGCATGGCGTAGTCGGCGACCGGATACGGCTTGTCCGAGCCGCCATAGCCGCGCACGTCGATGGCGCAGGCGGTGAAGCCGGCCTCGGCCACCGGGCCGATCTGGTGGCGCCAGGAATACCAGCTCTCCGGGAAGCCATGGACCATGATCACCAGGGGGCCCTGCCCCTGCACCACGGCGCGAAGCTTCACCTCGCCCGCGTCGATCGTCGTGAATTCCACCATCTGGTCCTCCCTTGGAGGGACCAGCAGACCCTCCCGCGCGCGCGGAGGCAAGCCCTACCAAGGCTCCACGGGGATTCCGGGCTGGCATGTCGCGCCCGGTCGCATAAACTTGCGCAGACTCGGTCGCCATTCTAGGCGAGGCCGGCCCGCCCCCGAGGATCCTGCCCCCATGTCCTCCAGAGATGCGACAGACGCGGGTTCGCCCAAGGCTCCGGCCGAGGCGCAGACCGGCTTTCCCAGCTACCTCTTCACCCAGGGCGCCTGGTTCCTCGCCTTCGGCCTGCAGATGGTCCTGTTTCCCTATCTGGTCCGCGTGGTCCTGCAGGAAGATGAGATCCGCTTCGGCCTGGCCCAGATGTCGATGCAGCTGCCCACCGTCCTGCTCATCCTGCTCGGCGGGTATGCCGCAGACCGCACCGATACGCGCCGGGTCGTCCTGATCGGATGCGCCCTGTGCGCCGCGAGTTTCCTGGGTCTCGGCATCTTCGTGGCCAGCGGCCACCTGACCTACGCCACCCTGATCATCTACGCCCTGGGCATCGGGACCATTGGGGCCTTTGTCACTCCGGCGCGGGACGCCCTCCTCAGCCGCGTGGCGCCCGGCGGCGTGCAACAGGCCGTGGGATTGGCCTCGCTGGCCCAGTTCGGCGGGCAGATCCTGGGCATGGCAGCAGCCACGGCAGCGCCGATCCTGGGCCTGCCGGCCCTGTTGTTCGGACAGGCCGCCATGATGGCGGTGGCGGCCGGCGCGGCCAGCCGGATCCGGCCCCGTCCCACAGGTCCGTCGCGGATCCGCGAGGGCGGCGTGCTGGGGTTCGTGGCCAGCGAGATCAGCGGGGGCTTCCGCGCCGCCGCGGCCTCACCGGTGATCGCCCCGGTCATCCTCTGCGCCATTGGCATGGGCATTTGCTTCATGGGCGCGTTTGCCGTGCTGCTGCCACTGATCGTCCAGAGCTATTTTCCGGCCGACCTGGCCGGGCCGGAGCGAACGCGCATCGCCACTGCGCTGGGCGTGTTCAGCCTCACCTTCTGGATCGGCTCGATCCTGTCGGCGACTGTCCTGATCCGGGTGGGCCACATCCGGCGCAAGGGGCGGGTCTACCTGGCGTCGCTCTTCACCGGGGCGAGCGTCCTCGTCCTCTGCAGCCTGCCCATGCCCTTCTGGCTGCTGTGTGTCCTCAACTTCGTCTGGGGCCTGGGCGGCGGCGTGGCCATGACCCTCGGCCGTGGCCTGGTTCAACAATACGCCCCGCCCGACAAGGTGGCGCGCATCCTCTCGATCTTCACCCTCGGAACCATGGGCGGCGCCCCCGCTGGCGCCGTGCTCTACGGCGTCCTGGCCCATGCCATCGGCCCGCACGCAGCCATCCTGTTCCCGGGGCTGGGGATGCTGGTGATCGTGACGGCCGTCGCCCTCCGCTCCCAGCTCTGGAGCCTCACGGAGGGCGAAGGCTGAAGCGCCCTTGACCCCCATCCCCATCGGGCGGGCAATTGGCGCTCTAATTCCTCCCCCGAGGGGGAGGTGGACCGGGGCAAGGCCCCGGGACGGAGCAACCATGTTTCATGCAGGCATGGCTTTGACCCATGGCTGGCCTCTTTGGAGGACGAGGTTGGCGGCTTCGATGAGCTTACGCATGACGGCGACGGTGACGACCTTGGGCGGTTTGCCCCGGGCCTTGAGGGTCTCGCCGAAGGCCCTGAGGCCGGGATCGAAGCGCTTGGCGACGAGGGCGGCCAAGTAGAGCATCCGCCGGGGTCGGGCGCGTCCGCCGCTGATGAAGCGCAGGCCCTTCCATTGGCC
Source organism: uncultured Alphaproteobacteria bacterium (assembly GCA_903933475.1). Lineage (GTDB taxonomy): Bacteria > Pseudomonadota > Alphaproteobacteria > Caulobacterales > Caulobacteraceae > Phenylobacterium. The sequence continues at coordinate 4,986 of CAIZKE010000268.1, forward strand.
GCTGTCGCGGTCGAAGGGGGCGACGCCGAGCAGGGATGCGGCCTGGCCGCGCCGCATCCCGCCCAGTTCCGGCATGCGGATCAGCAGGGTGGCGGCGACGATGGGGCCGACGCCCGGCAGGGAGACCAGCAGGCGGTAGCGGGCCAGCAGGTCTGGATGGGCCTTGATCGCCGTCAGGATCTGGCTCGCCAGACGCAGCTTCAGGGCCTCCAGGGCGCGGACCTGGGTCCTGAGGGCGGAGCCGATATCCTTGAGCGTCACGTGCTCCAGGAAGGTCTTCAGCTCCACGATCTGGTCGGTGATCTGCTCGTAGGCCGTCATGCGTTCGGCCAGTTCCGCCAGCCTCGGGTCCTGGGCCGCCCGCACCGCCTCCACCTGTGCCGTCGCCGCCGCGATCAGCCGGGCGTCCAGCCTGTCGTTCTTGGCCCGCCGCCGCTTCAGCTGGGCGAAGCGGCGCACCTCGAGGGGCTGGTGAACCACCACCTCGAACCCGGCCGCTTCCAACGCCAGGCGCACAGCCCGCTCGTAGCCGCCCGTCGCCTCCAGACCCACGCGCCCCACCCCGCGCGCCTTCAGCCAGCCCGCCAGCTCCTCATGCCCCGCCGCGGTGTTGGACACCCGCGTCAGGTCCTCA
>CAIZKE010000269.1 GCA_903933475.1 uncultured Alphaproteobacteria bacterium
ACATGCTCGACCTCAGAGGTGCCGATGCCGTGCGCCAGGGCCCCGAAGGCGCCGTGGGTAGAGGTGTGGGAGTCCCCGCAGACGATGGTCATGCCCGGCTGGGTGCGGCCCTGCTCGGGGCCGACAACGTGGACGATGCCGTTGCGGATGTCGCCCATGGGGAAGAATTCGATGCCGTTGTCGGCGACGTTCCGCTCGAGGGTGGCGAGCTGCAGGCGGGCTTCTTCGTCGACCACGGCACCCACGCCCAGGCCCTGGCCCTCGGTGGGGATGTTGTGGTCGGCCACGGCCAGGGTCCGGTCCGGGCGCCGGACCTTCCGCCGGTTGGCGCGCAGGCCGGCAAAGGCCTGAGGCGTCGTCACCTCGTGGATCAGGTGGAGGTCGATGTAGAGGATCGCCTCGCCGTCCTGTTCGGCGACGAGGTGCGCATCCCAGATCTTGTCATAGAGGGTCTTGCCAGCCATGCCGCGCATCTAGGGGGCTAGGCCCGCCGGTGTCCAGCGCAGGACGCGCCCGGAGACGGTCAGGCCTTGACCACCCGCTCGCCGGGAAGGCCGCGCCGGGCCATGGCGTTGCGGGTGTCCACCACCAGCCGGGCGGCGTCGGAGACAAGGGCGTAGTCCACGGCGTCATGGTCTGTGGCGATCAGGACGGCGTCGTAGCCGGCAAGCACCTCGCGCGTCAGGTCGACGGAACGCCTCCCGGCCAGGCCTGGATGCTCCCGCGTCGGCGGGATCTGCGCGATCAGCGGGTCATGGAAGTCGCAGGCTGCGCCCCGGGCCTCGATGGCCTCGATCAGTACGAGGGAGGGCGACTCCCGGGTGTCATCCACGTTCTTCTTGTAGGCGGCGCCGATCAGCAGGATGCGGGCACCCTTGAGGGCCTGGGCCAGATGGTCACTGAGGGCCCGGGCCAGGCGGTCGACCACCAGGCCGGGCATGGCGGTGTTGATCTGTCCCGCCAGCTCGATGAAGCGGGTCTCCATCCCGAATTCCCGGGCCCGCCAGGTCAGGTAGAAGGGATCCACCGGGATACAGTGCCCGCCCAGGCCCGGCCCCGGATAGAAGGGCATGTAGCCGAAGGGCTTGGTGGCGGCGGCGTCGATCACCTCCCAGACGTCGATGCCCATGGCGTCGTAGACCAGCTTCAGCTCGTTCACGAGGGCGATGTTCACCGAGCGGAAGATGTTCTCGGTCAGCTTGACGGCCTCGGCGGCGGCGGCGCTGGAGACCGGCACCACCCGGGTGATCATGGCCTCGTAGAGGGCGACGGCCAGGGCCCGGGAGTGGGGGTCGTCGGCACCCACCACCTTGGGGATGGTCCGGGTGCCAAAGTGCGCATTGCCGGGGTCCTCGCGCTCGGGCGAGAAGGCCAGGAAGACCTCGCGCCCGACCTTCAGGCCTCCGGCCTCCAGGAGGGGGCGGACCACCTCGTCCGTAGTGCCCGGCCAGGTCGTCGACTCCAGGACGACCAGCTGGCCCGGCCGCAGGGCGGCGGCGGCCGAGGCGGCGCTGGCGCGGACGTAGGACAGGTCCGGGTCCCGGTTGCGGGTCACCGGGGTCGGGACGCAGATGATGACGGCATCCGCCTCGGAAAGCCGGCTGAAGTCGGTGGTCGCCGAGAACTGACCGGCGTCCAGGGCGGTCCGCATCAGCGACGGGTCCAGGTAGTTGATGACCTGACGACCGGCGCCGATGGCCTCCACCCGGGAGGGATTGATATCGAAGCCCAGCACCTGGAAGCCGGCCTCCACTGCAGCCAGGGCGAGGGGCAGGCCCACATAGCCGAGCCCGATCACGCCGACGACGGCGCTTCGCGACTGGATCCGGTCCATCAGGACGCGACTGGCGTCAGGCGGGGTCATGCTCGGGCTCCCTTGCCGGGGTCAGGCGAGATCATCGATCTCGGCGTCAGACAGATCGCCGGGAACGATGGTGACGGGAAGGTTTCGGCCACCCCAACGGACGCCTTCACGGGCGATGGAGGCGACCAGGGGGCCCGGGCTGCGGCCGCCGGTGGCCGCCGCCAGGACCAGGATCTTGATGTCCTTGTCCGCGCTGATGGCCTTGCGCAAGGCGTCACGGGTGTCGTCGGCCCGCACCAGGATCACTTCAGGATCGCGGCCGGTTTCGGCCTGGACCAGGGGGGTGAAGACCGCGGCGGCCTCGAGCGCCGACTCGCGGGCCTGGCGCTCGATCTCGTCCCGCACGCCGGACCAGTGCTCGAAGACGGCAGGGGCGAGGACCTGAAGCACCGCCACGGTTCCGCCCGTGGAGCGGGCCCGGCGACAGGCAAAGCGAAGGGCGGCTCCGAACTCGGCGCTGCCGTCGGCGATCACCAGGAACTTGCGCGCGCGCTCAGGGGTCGGGCTCATGTCCGGACCGTGGCCCGAGGCCGCAGGAGAGGCAAGACCTCTCAGCCCGCCCAGTAGCCGACCGTGGCCTTGACCTCGGCCAGGACGGGGGCGCCGACCTCCCGCGCCCGGTCTGCGCCGGCACCAAGGATGCGGTCGATCTCGGCGGGGTCGGCGAGGAACCGGCGCATGGCCTCACCCACCGGACCCAGCTTCGCCACCGCCAGGTCGGCGAGGCGCGGCTTGAAGGCCCCGAAGCCCTGGCCGGCGAACTCGGTCAGCACCCCGGCGGAGGTGCGCCCCTCGAGGGCGGCGTAGATGCCCACCAGGTTGAGGGCCTCGGGCCGGTTGGCCAGTTCGTCCAGGGTCTCCGGCAAGGGCTCGGGATCGGTCCGGGCCTTGCGGATCTTCTGGACAATGGCGTCGGCGTCGTCGGTCAGGTTGATCCGCGAATAGTCCGAGGGGTCGGACTTGGACATCTTGGCCGAGCCATCGCGCAGGGACATGATCCGGGCACCCGGCCCCTCCACCACCGCCTCGGGCAGGGGGAAGAAGCCGGGGACGCCGAAGTCGTGGTTGAACTTGGCGGCGATGTCCCGGGTCAGCTCCAGGTGCTGGCGCTGGTCCTCGCCCACCGGCACGTGGGTAGCCCGGTACAGCAGGATGTCGGCGGCCTGGAGCACCGGATAAGTGTAAAGGCCGACGCTCTCGCGCTCCTTGTGCTTGCCCGCCTTGTCCTTGAACTGGGTCATGCGGTCGAGCCAGCCCAGGCGGGCGACGCAGTTGAACACCCAGGCGAGCTCGGCGTGGGCCGGCACGGCCGACTGCGGGAAGATGGTGGCGACCTTCGGGTCGAGGCCCGAGGCCAGGTAGGCGGCGGCAATCTCCCGCACCTGGTCCTTCAGCTTCTTCGGGTCCTGCCACTGGGTGATGGCGTGCAGGTCGGCGACGAAGATGAAGGTCTCCATCTCATGCTGCAGCCGGGTGAACTTCACCAGGGCGCCGAGATAGTTGCCCAGGTGCAGGGCCCCTGTCGGCTGGACGCCGGACAGGACGCGGGACGGGCCGGAATAGGCGGGGGGAGGCGTATCGGTCATGGAGGCTCTAGGCTCCGGAAGGAAGGCGTACGAAGAGGCGGCGGGTCAGCCGCAGCGCCATCGCAAGTTCGGTAGGGGCTTCCGGAGCATGGGGGGCGAATAGCGCTGAACCGGCCTCAGGACAAGTCCGGCTCGCCCACAGAGGCCCCGCCCCGCCGGCGCAGGGCGGCGCGGATCTCCGCCCGGGTCAGTCCGCCGAGGGCGAACAGCAGGACGCCGTAGACAACCACCCCGGCAAGGCAGACCGCCAGGACGGTCAGCTCCTTGGCGTGAAGCCCGGCCAGGGACACGTCGCCCAGGAGGCCCTCGAGTTCCGGCCGGCGGCTGGCGGCGAAGGCGAGGAAGGCACCCATGCCCGCCGCTGCGAGCCCGATCCGGGCGAGACGCCCCCAGGCTCCGGCCGAGGGCGAATAGGATTTCCGGCGGTGCAGGGTGACGCCCATCTGGGCCACGGTGATCCAGGTGGCGATGCTGGTTGCCGCCGCCAGGCCAATATAGCCCAGGGTGTGGAACAGGGCGACGCCAAGGGCGATGTTCACCCCTACCGAGACCAGGGCGAAGATCATCGGTGTGCGCGTGTCCTGCCGGGCGAAGAAGGCGGGCTGGAGGATCTTTACGAGGACGAAGGCGGGCAGGCCCCAACCGTACTGGAGCAGGATCAGCCCGGCGGCGACGGCGTCCTGGTAGATGAATTGGCCCCGGGTGAAGAGGCCGTCCACCAGGTAGACCGGCATGGCCACAAGGGCGGCGGCGGCGGGAAGGCAGAGGGCCATGCCGAACACCAGGGCCTGATCCATGACCGCGCGGCCTTCCTGGGGGTCCTCCTGCGTGAAGGCCCGGGAGAGCTGGGGCAGCAGGGCCACGCCGATGGCTGTTCCGACCAGGGACAGGGGGAGCTGGTAGAAGCGGTCCGCGACGCTCATCCAGACCCTCAGGCCCGGGACATGGGAGGCCAGCATGGTGGAGATGAAGATGTTCACCTGGACGGCGGAGGAGGCCACCGCTCCGGGGATGGTCAGGCGGATGAGCCGGCGGACCTCCGGGGTCAGCCGGGGCAGGGCCAGGCGGATCCGGGCACCGGTGCGGCGCACGCCCCACGCGCAGAGCCCGGCCTGGGCCACGCCGGAGACGATGGTCGCCCAGGAGGCGGCGTAGGCGGCGGCGACGGGGTCCTTCTGGGGCAGGACCGCCGCCAGCATGCCGATGTTCAGGATCACCGGATAGGCGCCGTAGATGATGAACCGGCCGCGGGCGGTGAGGACCCCGGCCAGCAGGGAGGCCACCACCATGCAGGGCAGGTAGGGCATGGTGATCTGCGTGAGGGCCACCGCCAGGCGAAACTTCGCCGGGTCCTGGATGTAACCGGGCGAGTAGACCAGCATGATCCAGGGCATGGCCAGCTGGGCGAGGACGGTCAGGACCACGGTGGCGGCAGCCATTGCGGCCAGGGCGTCAGTGGCCAGCTGGTTGGACTCGGCGTCGCCTTCAGCCGCCAGCTTGCGGGCATAGGCCGGCACGAAGGCGGCGGCGAAGGCACCCTCGGCGAAGACCCTCCGGAACAGGTTCGAGAAGGCCTGGGCAGTGAAAAAGGCGTCGGCGGCGATGGTCTGGCTGGCGCCCATTCGGGCCGTGATCACCAGGTCCCGGGCCAGGCCGAGGAAGCGGCTGACCAGGGTCAGTCCCGCAAACACCATCGAGGACCGGATCAGGCCGCCGCCCGGTGCCGGCGGCAGGGAGGAAGGTGTCTGCGCAGGCGCCTGTGTAGGAGAAGCGTTCACCTTGCCTGAATGCGCTCGGCCGTGGGGGCGGGTCAAGACGGCGGGGGCCGGGTGGCCTCAGCGGGCAACGCTGGCGCGGGCCCTCTGCAGGTGGGCGCGGTTGCGGCCGGGGCCCCCTCCCTCGGCGACCTCAAGGGCCGCAGTCAGGTCCACACGCAGACGGGAAACCAAGCCGGGATCCTGAAGCTTCCGGCCCAGGGCGTCGACCACGTAGAAGGCGTCCACCGCGCGTTCTCCATAACCGTCGATGTGAGCCGAGACGATCGACAGACCCGCGTCGGCGATCACCTCGGCCAGGGCGGACAGGAGGCCGGGCCTGTCGCGTCCGGTGGCCTCGATCACAGTCGCCGCCTCCGAGGCGTCGTTATCCAGCATGACCGTGGGCGTGATGGCGAAGGCTGCGGCCCGGCCCAGCTCGGTCGACGGTCGGCCATCGCGCTTCAGGAGCTCACCCCGGCCTGCGGACTCCAGCAGGGACAGCAGCCGGTCCAGGGCGCGGGGATTGTCAGCGCCAAAGGCCGCCCCGGAGGCGTCCTGTACGAAGAAGACATCCAGGGCCTCGCCACGGCGGGACGTGTGCACGCGCGCACCCATGACATTGGCGCCGGCCAGGTTGAGGGCGCCGGCGAGGTCGGCGAAAAGGCGGGGCCGGTCGGTGGCCGAAACCGAGACTTCGGCAGCGTTCATGTCGGGTCGGATCCGGCAGGCGGTGGCCGCCCCCGTCTCGGCGGCACGGCGGACCAGGGCCCCGTGGGCCCGGACCTCGTCGTCGGTGAAGGCGGTGAAGTAGGCGTCCTCCATGGACTGGGCCCATTCGGTCAGGGCCGGGCTGGATCCGGCCAGGCGCATGCGGGCGTCATAGGCAGCGTTCTCGTGGTAGCGGCGGATGGCGGCGGCATCTTCCGCCCCGCGCCCACCCCTGAACAGGGCCTCGGTGGCCCGGTAGAGCTCGCGAAGAAGCTGGCCCTTCCAGCCGTTCCAGACTCCGGGACCCACGGCGCGGATGTCCGCCACGGTCAGGACCAATAGCAGTCTCAGCCGCTCGGGCGTCTCGACGATCCGGGCGAAGTCCAACACGGTACGGGGGTCGGAGATGTCACGTTTCTGGGCGTAGTCACTCATGACCAGATGATGTTCGACCAGCCAGGCGACCAGCTCGATCCTCTTGCGGGTCTGGCCAAGGCGCTCGCAGGCCTGGCGCGCCGCCCGGGCGCCGGCCTTTTCCTGCCCGCCGGCGCCGCCCTTGCCAGTGTCGTGCAGCAGCATGGCCAGGAACAGGGCCTCGCGGTCACTGATCAGGGGCATGATGGCCGTGGCCAGGGGATGGTCCTCGGCGAAACGGCCATCGGCGATCCCGGCGATCACGCCCACCGCCCTGAGGGTGTGCTCGTCCACGGTGTAGGAATGGTACATGTTGAACTGCATCTTGGCGACGATGCGGCCCCATTCGGGCAGGTACCGGCCAAGGACGTCGGCCTCATTCATCAGGGTCAGGGTCCGCTGCGGGTCGCGGCCGTGGGCGAGGATATCGAGCATGACCGCAGCCGCTGTCGGGTCCCGGCGCACCCTCGGCCCGATCAGGGCGAGGTGACGCGAGGCCGCGGTGAAGGCGTCGGGATGCAGGTCAAGGCCTTCGCGGTCGGCGTGCAGGAACAGGCGCAGGAGATTGGCCGGATCGGCCTCAAAGACCTCGGGCCCCTCCACATGCAGGCGGCCACCCTCGGCGTAGAAACCTGGTGCCACGGCCCGCCGGCGCGAACGGCCCCGGCCCGGCAGGAGGCGCGACAGGGGTGCCGGCTGCGACTTGATCCGGTCTTCCTCGAGCTTGGCAGTAAAGACCCGCGTCAGGACCCCGACTTCCTTGGCGATCAGGAAGTAGCGTCGCATGAATCGCTCTACCGCGGGGGCGTCGCCCCGGTCACCATAGCCCATCCGCCGGGCGATGGCCGGCTGCAGGTCGAAGGTCAGCCGCTCCTCCGGCCGGCCGGTCGCGAAGTGCATGTGGCAGCGTACGGCCCACAGGAAGTCGATGGCGCGGATGAATCCGGCGATCTCCCGGCGGTCGAACATGTCCAGCTGGATGACACCGCTGGCCCGGTCGGCGCTGGCGACGGGATTCAGGTAGCGGGCGATCCAGAACAGGGTGTTGAGGTCGCGCAGGCCGCCCTTGCCCTCCTTGATGTTGGGCTCGACCATGTAGCGGCTGACGCCCGCACGGACGTGCCGTTCGTCCCGTTCCTTGAGCTTGGCGGCGACGAACTGGGCGCCGGTGCCCCGCACCACCTCATCGCGGAACCGGCGGAGCAGGTCCCCCGCCAGGGCCTCGTCGCCGGTCAGGTGCCGGGCCTCGAGGATGGAGGTGCGGATCGTGAAATCCTCGCGGGAGAGCCGCAGGCACTCGTCCACGGTGCGCGAGGCGTGGCCGACCTTGAAGCCCAGATCCCACAGGGCGTAGAGCATGAATTCGATCACGCTCTCGGCGTGCGGCGTCTGCTTGTAGGGCCGCAGGAAGAGGAGATCGAGGTCGGAGAAGGGCGCCAGGGCCCCGCGCCCGTAGCCGCCCACGGCCATCAGGGCCAGGCGCTCGCCCTCCGTGGGATTGCTCGCCCGGAAGACGTGGACCGTCGTGAAGTCGTAGAGGGCGCTGACCACCTCGTCGGTAACGCCCGAAAGCAGCCGGGCCGACTCAATCCCGCCGGCGCCGTTCTCCAGACGCTCCTTGGCGATCATCCGCCCCCGGAAGAGGGCCTGGCGGAGGATCTCGAGCGCACGGCGCCTTTGCTCCCCCTCGTCCCCGAGGGCGTCGAGCGCCGCCGCCGTCAGGCGAGCGCGCAGGCTGACCCCGTCCAGGACGTGTTCGATGCGGGTCGGGTGCAGACGCTTAGACATCAGGCTCAGATATAGGCGCAATTTGTTGGCCGCGTCAGGCTCGTCGGCTGTCGAGTTCCTCGGATTGCGGGGTTCCCCAAGTCGGAGCATGATCGGATCTGGACCCGGAGGGACCCTGCATGGCCGAGGCGCCTGCCCTGGAGCTGACCGAGGTATCCCGGCGTTTCGGGGACCGGGCCGTGGTCGACGGCCTGGGCTTCCGGGTGGAGCGGGGGGCCGTCTTTGGATTCCTGGGCCCCAACGGCGCCGGAAAGACCACCACCTTGCGGATGATCCTGGGACTGGTCGCGCCGACGTCGGGCCGGCTGGAAGTGCTCGGCGCAGCGGACGGCCGGGGGGTGCGCGATCGCATCGGCTTCCTGCCGGAGGAGCGAGGCCTCCATCCCCGGATGACGCCCCTGCAGGCTGCGGGCTTCCTGGGCTCGCTCAAGGGCGTTCCCGCCCAGGCTG
>CAIZKE010000270.1 GCA_903933475.1 uncultured Alphaproteobacteria bacterium
AAAACCGCCAGACATTCAGCGCGAGTGGATCCATTCTGGGTCACGGACCGAAAGGCCTGGCTACTGGCTCACGAAGGTGCGCCCGTCCCCGCCCTGGAGTGGGCGTCCCGCCATTCGTCGATGGTCATCTCCCAATAGAGCGAACGCCGGAGGGTCCCGTCAGGGCGGCGGCTGTCGCGCTCGCCCATGGGGCGGAAGCCGGCCGCCTCGATCACCCGGGCCGAGCGCACATTGTCCAGGGCCGCCGTCAGGCCGACCAGGCGCACGCCCAGCACCTCGAACATCCAGCCGAAGGACCGGGCCGCACCCGTGGTCCCCTGCCCGCGGTTCTGGCGGTCGGCACGGGTTGCCCCAGCGATCTCGGCGGATGACCGGTCCGGCCAGACGCTGAAGCGGGAATATCCGGCGACCTCGCCGTCCTCGTCCAGGGACAGGATGAGAATCGCCTCGCCCCTCGCCTGCTGGTCCGCCGTCGCCTCGATCCAGGCCTGGACGCTGGCCTCGGTGATCGGCCGGGGCAGGTCGTAGATCGGGTCCGAGACCCGGGGATCAGCCAGCATCCGGGCCAGGGAGGCCGCATGTCCGGGGACGGCGATGACCCGGTCGGGACCGAGACTGGCGGGGTCCACCTCACGGACGCGCCGGCGGATATCGGCCTCTTCCCCGGAGGGTGCCCGGATCACTGTGACCGGCGGATCGCTCATTGCGCGAGGGCCTCCAGCGCCTCGCCGGTCAGCCGGCGGGTCGTCCAGTCGTCCATCGCCAGGGCCCCGAGGCGGTCGTAGAAGCCGATAGCGGGGGCGTTCCAGTCCAGCACCGACCATTCCAGCCGGGCGAGGTCCTCCTCCCGGCAGCGTTGCGCCAGGGTCCTGAGCAGGGCCAGGCCCGCCCCCACGCCGCGGTGCTCCGGCCGGACGAAAAGGTCCTCGAGCCAGATCCCATGGCGGCCCCGGAAGGTGGAGTAGGAATAGAACCAGAGGGCAAAGCCGACCGGCGCGCCATCGATCTCGGCCATGTCGCAGAAGACCCGCGGCGAAGGCCCAAAGAGGTCCTGGGCCAGGCCCTCGCGGGTTGCGTCCACCTCATGCGCCAGCTGCTCGTAGTCGGCCAGGTCCAGGATGAACCGGTAGATTGTCGCCAGATCGTCCAGTCCGGCGGGCCGGACCTGCACCGCCTCAGACGGCACGGTACCAGTCCACCCCGGCCTCGTCCTGGGTGCGCACGGCGAGGCCCCGGGCCATCAGGCAGTTGAGATGGGCCAGGCTCTCGCCGGTGGCCATGCCCAGGGTCCAGCGGTCGATCGTGCGACGGAAAAGGATATGGAAGGTGTCGATGGCCCGCTTGGGCTCTTCCAGCAGCTTTTGCAGCCGGATGAGGCTGCGCTCATGGCCGCCGATCAGGTGGTCGATTCGGGCATGCAGGCCGTGGAAGGGCTCGTTGTGGGCTGGCAGGACCAGGACATCGTCGGGCACGACGCCTCGGATCCGTGCCAGGGAGGTCAGCCAGTCGGTCAGGGGATCACCCGCAGGTTCCGTCGGGAAAACCGAGACGTTCGAGGTGATCTTCGGCAGGACCTGGTCGCCGCTGATCATCACCTTCAGGTCGGGGCACCAGAGGCAGGCGTGCTCCGGGGAATGGCCCGAGCCCACCACCACCCTCCAGTCATGATCGCCAATTCGCACCACGTCGCCGTCGGACAGGCGCTGGAAGCTGTCCGGCAGGGCGTGAACACTCTTGCCGAAGCCTCCGAACCTGGCGCGGTAGTCCTCCAGCGCCTCCTCATCCCAGCCTGCGGCGCGATAGAAGACCAGGGCGTCCTCGGGTGCCTCGCGGCCGGTGTCGGCCGACAGGGACCGGCACATGAGGAATTCCAGGCGGGTGATCCAGAGGCGACAGCCGAACTTGCGGGTCATCCATCCGGACATGCCGATGTGGTCGGGGTGCATGTGGGTGACGAAGACCCGTGTGACGGGCAAGCCTTCGAGGGGACCCGCCAGGGCCTTGCGCCAGGACTCCCGGGTCGCCTGTCCGCCCAGGCCGGTGTCGACGATCGCCCAGCCGCCCGCCTCGCGGATCGCCCAGACATTGATCCAGGCCAGAGAGCCGCCCAGGGGCATGCGCAGCCACTTCACCCCGGGGGCGACGTCAACCGCCTCGCCCTGGTCTGGGCCCCCCGGGAAGGGATAGCTGAGCTTGGCCTTGTGAGCCTCCAGAACCGGATCTTCGAAACCATCGCGCATGCAGGGACTCCTTACCTGTGCAGTGTCGGCCGTCCGGGCCCCCGGATCAAATCCAAATCCCTGGAGAGGCGTCCAGAAACATTCACAGGTCGCCGAAGCTGCGCATTCGTCGCCAAGGCGACTTGCCGTCGGCGCCGCCATGGGATTAAGAGCCAAAGGAATAGATATCCCCGGAGGGAACCTCACCATGAAACGCATCGGACTCGGCTTGGCTACGGCGGGCCTGGCCCTCGTGCTGGGAACGGCGGTCGCCGTCTCGGCCTCCAAGAAGGAAGAAGCCGCCCTGGCGGCGGCGCGCACCGTGGGAATGGCCGAGGCCCCCGCGGCCGCACAGGCGGCCGGAATCGCCTGCCAGGTCACCGACGCGCGCTTCGTCGGCAAGACGGCGGATCCCAAGACCAAGGCCGTCACCAACTTCTACGAGATCGACTGCGACCGCGGCGTCGGCTTCGTCCTTCAGGTTCCCCCAGGCGTCAAGCCCACCGCCTTCAGCTGCATCGAGGCCAATTCCCCCCAGCCGGACGGCAAGCCGCCGTCCGTGCCCTGCAAACTCCCCGGCAACGCCAATCCGCTGGCTGACCTTGCGCCCCTCCTGACCAAGGCGGGCGTGTCCTGCACTCCGGACGCTGCCCGGGGCATAGGCCAGACGGCCAAGAACACCTTCCTTGAAGTCTCCTGCCAGGGCGGCTCCGGTTATGTCCTGCAGGTTGATGCGCCGGCCAATCCCGATGGCTCCTCGGTCGCCAACGACTGCCTGACCTTCGACGCGACCGCCGGCAACATCAAGTGCACCCTGCGCGACGCCGCCTACCGTCTGGCCGTTGTCGACCGCTACGCCGCAGCCGCCAACAATGGCTGCGTCGTGAAGGATCGCCGTTACATCGGCATGTCCCAGGGTGGGTCGAGCTATTACGAAGCCGCATGCCAGGACGGCAAGGGCTACATCTACAAGGTCGATAAGAGCCAGGTCACCCAGACCACGTCCTGCGAAAAGGCCATGGCCCTGCTCGGCGGCTGTACCCTGACGGACGCCAAGGAGGCCCAGACCGCCCAGGCTGGCCTCTATTCGAACCTGTCCAAGAAGGCCGGCTTCGACTGCCAGGTCGCCAAGTATGCGCCCTTCCCCTCGCCGCCTGGTAAGGACGTCGTGGAGATGGCCTGCGCCAACCGTCCGGACGGTGCCGTCGGCGTCTTCACGGCCAAGGCCGAGACCACCCAGGTGGTGGACTGCGCCCGGGCGCCGATCGTTGGATACCGCTGCTCCTTCTCCAAGCCCGAAGCCTCCCTCAAGGCGGTGACGGGCGACCTCAAGAAGATGGGTAAGTCGGAGTGCGATGTCTCGGCGGTGCGCCTTCTCGGCAAGACCGCGGCCGGTACCACCTACCTCGAGACCGCCTGCGCCGACGGCCTCAAGGGCTACATCCTCGAGTACAAGAGCGAGCCCCTGACGCCGATCAGCGCCGTGGGCTGCGCCTTCTCCAGGGATTGTTCCCTGCCCGGCAACAAGTAAGGCAGGTTAAGCTCCGAACGACGAGGGCCCGCGGGATCGCTCCCGCGGGCCCTTTTCGTTGTCCCCGGGGATCGGAAGCTCAGATGGCTGCCTCGATGAAGCGCGGGCCCCGCTGGGACATGGCGCTGGCGAAGGCGGCCTCGAAGGCCTCGCCGGTCTCGCAACGCACGGCCTCGACCCCCAGGCCCCGGGCCAGGGATACCCAGTCGATGTTGGGATCGCCGAGGTCCAGCAGCTTGCGCGCCGAGGGGCCCGGCTGGCCGGCGCCGGTCCGGTTCATCTCGATGTTCAGGATGCGGTAGCTGTGATTGGCGAAGACCACGACGGTGACGTCCAGCTTCTCGCGGGCCATCGTCCACAGGCTCTGCACCGTATACATGGCCGAGCCGTCGCCGTTCAGGGACACCACCTTGCGGTCCGGACAGGCCACCGCCGCTCCGATGGCCAGGGGCCCGCCGATGCCGATGGCGCCGCCGGTCAGGGACAGGACTTCGTGGGGAACCGTCGTCAGGCAGGGCGCAGCGACCCCGCCCCCTGAGGTCACCGAGTCGTCGCACAGGATGGCACCTTCCGGGAGGTGGCGGGCCACCGCCACACCGCAAGCCTGGGGCGTCAAGGCACCAGACGCCGGGCTGGCCGGACGCTTGAGGGGTTGGGACGGACCCGACGCCGGGGCACCCAGGGCGTCCGCCAGGGCCTCCAGGGCTGCGGCGGCGTCCGTGGCGCGGTCAGCCAGGGAAAGGGTGGAGCAACCCTCGGGTACAAGCAGGCTGGGCCGTCCGGGATAGGCAAAGAAGGCGACAGGCTGGGTGGTGCCGGCAAAGACCATCAGGTCCGTACCGGCCAGCTCCTCCAGGGCGGCCTCGCCGAAGTACTGCATCCGGGCCGGGGCGAAGACGCCCGCGCCCCGGGGCTGGCGGGCCACGAAGGTGTCGGACAGGACGCGCACGCCGGCCGCTTGCAGCCGGGCGGCCTGGACCAGCCCAGCGGCCAGGCAGGCACCGCCGCCGATCAGCACCACCGGTGCCGAGGCGGCCCGGATCGCCCGGGCGGCAGCCTCCACGGCCTCTCCGTCCGGCGTACGCGGCCCCGGACGCGAGGCTGGGACAAAGGTGGTGTCGGTCTCCGTCCAGGCGGAATCCGCCGGCAGGATCAGGCTGACAGGCCCGGCGGGCGGGCCATGGCTGGCCGTGATGGCCTCTGCGGTGACAGCGGCCACCGTGTCCGCGCTGTCGGCCGATTTCACCCAGAGGGAATTCGCCGCAACGATGGCCGGGATGTCCGAGTTCAACGGCGCGTCGAACTGCCGGTGGTAGGTGGCGTGGTCGCCGACCACGTTGACGAGGGGCGTGAAGGCCCGGCGGGCATTGTGCAGGTTGGCCAGGCCATTGCCGTAGCCGGGACCCAGGTGCAGCAGGGTACAGGCGGGGGTCCCCGTCATCCGGCCATAGCCGTCGGCGGCGCCGGTCGCGACGCCCTCGAACAGGCACAGGACCGGACGCATGGCCGGCTGTCCGTCCAGGGCGCTGACGAACTGCATCTCGCTGGTACCGGGATTGGCGAAGCAGGCGGTCACGCCGTTCTCCACCAGGGTGCGCATCAGGGCGTCGGCACCGTTCATGTGGTCTGGGCCTCCCCGCCCGTGCCGGCCCTTCGGGTCAGGCCGTCTCGAAAACCATGACGCCGGGGTCCGGCGCTTTCGCGAACATCCGCCCGATGAAGGCCGCCCGCAAGGCCCGCGCCACCGGCTGGGCGATGTAGCCCTTGTCTGTGATCTCCCCGGCGTTGGCGTCGGGGCCATCCGGCAGGACCAGGGCCCGGGCTACCCGCCCGGCACCGCCCCCACCCCGGGCGTTGTGAGCGCTGACCGCGGCGCGCACAGCCTCTGCAACCGCGTCCAGGGGGTGGCCGGGCCGGGGATAGAAGAGCAGGCCCACACCGGCCTCGCCCTCGCCGCAGACGATGGCGTCGGTAACGGCGTCGCCCACGGCACCGATCACGGCGATGCGCAGTTCGCCCACATTGACGAAGGTGCCGCTGGCCAGCTTGAAGTTCTCCGAGAGCCGGCCGTCGAAGGCCAGGCCTTTCCGGATGTCCTCGGGGTCCACCAGCCGGGCGGCGTCGCCCAGGCGGTAGAAGCCCTCCTCATCGAAGCTGGCCGCCGACAGCTCGGGCTGGCCCAGGTAGCCGGGGGTGACCTGGGGTCCCTTGACCCGGAACTCCAGTTTGCCGGCCATGGGCGCCAGCTTGACCGTCGTACCCGGCAGGGGCAGGCCCATCATCCCCATGCGGGTGTTGGGCCAGTGGACATTGGAGGCCGTCGGGCCGGTCTCGGTGGCCCCGTAGCCCGAGGAGAAGCTGATCCGCTCGCCCACCGTGCGCACCGCCACCGCCTGGATGCGGTCGCAGATTTCCTGGCCCAGGTTGGCGCCGCCGTACTGCATCAGGCGGACCCGGGAGAAGAAGTTGCGGGCCAGGTCCGCATCGGCCTCGAGCTCGCCGGCGAACATCATCCAGCCCGCCGGGACCATGTTGTGATAGGTCGGCGCCACCTCGCGAAGGTTGCGCACCGTATCCCCAAACCGGCCCTCCACCGGCTGGCCCGCATCGATGTAGAGGGTGCCGCCCCGGTGCAGGACCATGTGCAGGATGGCATTGGCGCCCAGGCTGTGGCTCCAGGGCGCGGCATTGACCACTACCGGCGGGTCTGGGTCGGCGAAGCAGGCGGCCACCTGGGCGGCATTGGCGGACATCCGCGCCTGGAGGTTGATCACCGCCTTGGGACGGCCGGTCGAGCCGGAGGTCAGGAGGTACTTGGCATGGTCCTCGGGCTGGGCCGAAGGCGTGGCGGCCGAGGCGCGCTCCAGGTCCGCCAGGGGGATGTCCCCGGGCCGGGCGTTGCGGCCGGCGATCACCGGCAGGCCGGCCAGGAAGGGCGCCGCCAGGGCCTCGCCGAACAGAGCCGCATCCTCGGTGTAGATGGCTGAGGGGTTGAGGGTCTCCACCGCCTGGGCCAGCCGGGAGAGGTTGGCGCCGGGCAGTCCATACTGGGGAGAGACCGGAGCGACGGGCATGCCCTGGCTCATGGCCGCGTACTTGATGAGGGCGTGGTCGATCCCGTTGCGGGCCAGGATCAGCAGGGGCCGGGGCCCCCCGATCCCCCGGTCGCGCAGGCCGCCCGCCAGGACGGCGACGCGCCCGGCGGCCTCGCTGTAGCTGACCTTGCGCCAGCCCTCTGCGGACCGCTCGGCCAGCCAGGTCCGGGAAGGCGCCTGAGCAGCCCAGTGCAGCAGGGGCTCTGCGACAGTGCCGAAGTCCCCGTCGAGCGGGGTGGGGTTGAACAGGATCCGGGTACCGTCGGGTCGCACCTCCACCTGAAGCCGGGCGGGGGCGTAGCGGGGATCACGGAGGGGGGCCTGGGCGATATCCATGGCGCTCTGGATGGACGGCCCGGCCGCCGACTGCAAGCGAAAGCCGCCCGTTCAGGACAGGAGAGGGGCGGACCCGGGAAGGGTCGCCCCGCTCACCGTCAAGACGCGGCCAGCGGGTCCACCCCGCCCTGGATCACGCAGACTGGGTCGTGTCGGGCAGGCCCAGTATGCGCTTGGAGATGATGTTGTTCTGCACCTCCGAGGAGCCGCCGTAGATCGACATGGCCCGGCCCGAGAGCCAGCCGCGCACAGCCTCGATCTCCTGGCCCGTGAAGGCCTCGCCATCCCAGCCCAGGCCCTGGTGGCCCATGATCTCCAGCACCATCTCCTGGCGGGACTGGGCCACGTTGGTGGCCGAGTTCTTGAGCACGGAGGCGGCGTTGGTGGCACCCGAGGCACCCCTGGCCTCGGCAGCAGCGCGGGCCAGGGTCAGGCTGTGGACCCGGGCGTCCATGATGTGGCGGATCATGCGGGTGCGCAGGTCGCCGTCGGCGATCCGGCCCCGGCCATCCTCGCCCACGTACTTGCGGGCGATTTCCTCCAGCGGGGTGGCACGGCCGCCCATGGAGACACCGGTCTGGCTGGCGCGCTCGTGCTGGAGCAGGCGTTTGCCCACCGACCAGCCTTCGTTGAGCTTGCCCAGCAGGGCGTCCTTCGGCGCGACGGCGTCGGTGAAGAAGGTCTCGCAGAAGGGCGAGGCGCCGGCGATGAGCTTGATCGGCCGGGTCTCGATGGCGGGCTGGCGCATGTTGATCAGCAGGAAGCTGATGCCGTCATGCTTCTTGGCGGTGGGATCGGTGCGGACCAGGGCCCCGCACCAGGCGGAGTACTGGGCGCCCGATGTCCAGATCTTCTGGCCGTTGATCAGCCAGTGATCGCCCTTGTCCTCGCAGCGGGTCTGCAGGGAGGCCAGGTCCGAGCCGGCGTTGGGTTCGGAATAGCCCACGCACCATTGAACCTCTCCGCGCACGATGGGCGGGATGTGGGTCTTCTTCTGCTCTTCGGTGCCGTAGTCCAGGATGGTCGGCCCGATCATGGTGATCCCCATGCCGAAGACCATCGGATTGTAGGCGCCGATCCTGGCCATCTCCTGCGACAGGATCCGGCCCTGATGAGGGGTCAGCCCGCCGCCGCCGTATTCGGCCGGCCAGGTCGGGGCGGCCCAGCGCTTGTCGGCCATCCGCTCCTTCCAGAGCTTCATGTCGCCTTCAGGCCCGGGCCCCTCCATCGAGGCGAGGGCTGCGCCGGCCTGCCCCCTCAGGGACTCGGGAAAATTCGCCTCAAGCCAGTTGCGGGCTTCCTTCCGGAAGGCCTCGAGTTCAACGTCACCGCCGAAATCCGCCATGGTCCTGTCTCCGTCGGCACCGGGAATACGGCGCACATTTGGAGCAAGGTTACCTTGCCAGCCAGAGGGGGCAAGACCTGCCGCCGCGTCAGGCCGTCTCAGGGAATTGATCCGGCCTGTCCCAGGCGACTAGGCTAAGCCTCCAAAGGGGACGGAGAGGACCGCATGACGACGCCGCAAGGACGCTCTCTCCTGACCGATGGGGACGAGACCAGCTTCTTGGGTCGCCTCCTGTCCCTCGCCCGCCGCATGGCCCTGGAGGAAGGCTCAGCCGCTCTCTCCACAGTCCGCCTGGCGCGGGACGCGGGCGTTCCGAAAGTGACCGTGGAAAAGCGGTTCCGCACTCGGGCTGACCTTCTCGCCGCCCTCCAGGCCGACATCCTGGGTGAGGCCGCCGAGTCTCTGGTGGACGCCCTCGGCGGCATGTCCCCGCTCCGGCCCCAGGCCCTGGAGACCCTCTGCCGCCTGTGGGTCGCCCACTGGCTGGACCGTCCGGCCCTGTTCCGGGTGGCCTTCCCCGATGGCGCGGCACCGCCGCGGATCGGGCCCCGGGACGCCCTGGCACCGCTCGCCATCTATTTCACGGAGGGGTTCGACGGGACGCAAGACGGGGCGCGGGCCGACCTGCTGCTCTGCGCCCTGCATGGGATCATCTTGTCCCAGCTCGGACCGCGCCCGGGTGACTGGACCGAACCCGGCGACCTGGTCGCCCTGGCCATTTCAACCGCCCGAAAGTGACGTCCACTCTTTACAGGCTGGCCAACCGGTTGTTCAAATTCACTCCACGGAGCCCTCAGGGCCTGGAGGAAGCGTCATGATCCCCGTTGAATTCACGCCTGAGGCCATCGAGGCAGCCTCACAGGACGCCGTCCTCCCCTATCGGGATTTTCTCCGCTCGGGCGAGCCCTATGCCTCGATCGCCAGGCACAATCCCTGGACGAAGGTTCCTTCGGTCCGGTCGGAGCTGGAGTGGGGCAAGGGCTGGTACTACGACACCACCGTGGCGCGGAAGCACCCGGACTGGCGCGACCTGCCCCTGCCCCGGCCGACCCGGGACATGGAACAGCTCCGGAGCGACCTCTACGCCTGGGGTTTCTGCCTGGTCGCCGACGCCCTCTCCGCCGACCAGTGCGCCCGTCTGCGTGAGCGGGTGGTGGACCAGGCCGCCGCTGAACGCGACCTGGGCGTGGCCTACCTGAGCCCGGCCCAGCAACACGTCTGGTCCCTGATCAACAAGGGAGAGATCTTCCGGCTCTGCCTCGAGCTCGACCCGGAGGTCGTCCAGGGCGGGCAGATGATCGAGCGCCTGATCGACGAATTCATGGGGCCCGGCTGGCAGCACTACAGCTTCCTGTCGAACATCTCCTATCCGGGCTGCCATCCGCAGGGCCTGCACCGGGACCAGTCCTTCCCCGCCCCCTACGACCTTGGCGGCGCACCGGCCCTGGTGAACACCGTCTACTACCTGCAGGACGTGGACGAGGTGAATGGCGGCACCCTGGTGATCCCCGGCTCTCACCGCAGCAACGGGACGGGAGGCGAGACCTATGGCGCCCTGCCCCGGCCCGTGAACCTGGAGGCCCCCGCCGGTACGATCATGCTGATGGACGGGCGCACCCTGCACGCCGGCGCGGTCAATCGCTCCGATCGGTTGCGGTACATCCTGACCAACTCGGTGGTCCGCCCCTGGGTGCGCCAGCAGGAGGCCTTCCTGCTCAGCGTCCGACCCGAGGTGCTGGCAAAAGCCTCGGACAAGCTGCTCTACCGGCTTGGCTATTCAGCCCATTCCAGCAACAGCATGGTCGAGGGCTATGGCTATTTCGGCAGCGGCCGGGCGGGGGATCCGAACGGCGCCATCGTCCACGCGCGCCGGGCCATGGATCGGGGCGAGTACGCCTGGATGGGCGAGCTATCCCGGGGCCGGTCCACAGCCGCCGATGTCATCGGCCTGGGCCTCACCCGCATCCAGAGCGAGAACGAACCCGCCCGGGCCGAGAGCTACGCCGCCGCCGTCAGCAAGATCACAACCCTCTAGCGGACGAACCGGGGGTCAAAACCCCCTCAGCAGACCCCCTCCGGCCCGCTGCGCGGGCCACCTTCCCCTTGGGCGCCAATTGCTCCCCATCAGGGGGAGCTGTCGGCAAAGCCGACTGAGGGGGTCAACGGCCTTGCCGGCGACCTACGGCTTCGACTCTGCGTCCAGCTGGGCCGCTATGGCGGCGATCAGGGCGTCCTGCCGGGCTGAGCGAGCCGGGTTGGTGGCCTCAGGCCAGGCGCTGGACACCACGACCACCAGCTTCCGAACCGGGTCCACGTGCAGTCTCTGGCCGAAGATACCCAGGCCGTTGAACACGCCGTCCGGCTCGGTCCACCACTGGTAGCCATAGCCGAAGCGGTCGTCCGTCGGTGCCTGCTGGCGGGTGGCCTCGGCGATCCAGTCCCTGGGCAGGACAGCTCCGGCCGAGCCGATACCGCCCGTGCGCAGGAACTCGCCCACCCGGCCGTAGTCGCGCAGGGTCATGGACAGGCAACAACCGCCGGCCTCCTGGCCGCGCTCATCGATCATCCAGAGGGCGTCCTGCTCCATGCCATAGGGCTTCCAGATCTTCTCGGAGAGATAGGCCGAGAGGGACTTGCCGGTGGCGGAGGTGACCAGGACCCCGATCAGGTTGGTCTCGCCGGTCTTGTAGACCCACTTTGATCCCGGCGCAGCCTCGCGCGGGAGCTTGCGCATGTAGCTGACCGTGGAGTCGAGGCCCGGGTCGGCCGGGGTCGAGAACAGCAGGGCCACGTCGCTGTTGGGGTCGGTATAGTCCTCGTTCCACTTGACCCCCGAGGTCATGGTCAGGAGCTGGCGGACGCTGACCTGGTCGTAGGCGCTGCCGCGCAGGCCGGGGATGTAGCGGGTGACCTTGTCGTCCAGGCTCTTGATGTCGCCGTCCTTCACCGCCGCGCCGACCAGGGTGGAGGTGACCGACTTGGCCACCGAGAAGGAGGTCCAGCGACCGTTCGGGCCATAGCCAAGGCCATAGCTTTCGAGCCGCACCCGGCCGTCCTGGAGGACGAGGATCCCCGCCGTCTTCTCCGAGGCCATGAAGGCGGAGAGGTCGAAGGGCTGGCCGCCGACCTGCGCCACCTTCAGGGGCGCGCCGGTCGGGAGGGCATGAACGCGCTCGCCCCGCGCCGCCGTGCTGACCGGGAACTGGGCCTCCATCCTCGGGAAGCCTGCCTCCTTCTGGGCCTGGGACCAGAACAGGACGGACGCGGGCGGCGGCGGCTTGTCCGCAGCAACCGCGGGAAGGGCCGAGGCCGCGAGGGCAGCGGCCAAGAGGAGGGCGCGCATGCGAAGTCTCCGATTCGGGAGCAGGCCGGTCAGGCCGAAAGCGGGAGGGACTGAGGTGGAGGCGTGAAGACGCGCGACCACCCTACAGCCGGTTGTGCGTACCGTCGCAGAGCGGGGCACCAGCGGTCTGCTTGCAGGCGCAGAAATAGACGGTGCGGCTCTCCGGGGCTTCCCACTTCAGGGGCAGGAAGTCCGTGCCTTCGCGAAGGTGTGCACCGTCGCAGAAGGGCTGGTTCTTGGACCGGCCACAGGTGCACCAGAAATAGGCCTTGCCGGCCACGACCTCGACCGGCATCGGCGCCTTGCCCGCCACGACCGCTTTGCTTTCCGTCATCCTGGTTCTCCTGTCAGGGTGGCCCGTCAGGGCCATATGAAAAAGGGTAGGCGCTTCAGAATCCACCCCCGCTCGGCGCTGGGTGGATCAGGACGGCTTGGCGGGTTTGGCCGGCGTCTTGGCCACGTCCGCCGCCTTTGCGGCCTCGGCGGCCTTGGCTGCAGCCTCGGCCTCTTCCGCCCGCGCGCCCGCCAAGATTCCGGGGAGGG
The DNA here is from genome assembly GCA_903933475.1 of uncultured Alphaproteobacteria bacterium. Taxonomy (GTDB): domain Bacteria; phylum Pseudomonadota; class Alphaproteobacteria; order Caulobacterales; family Caulobacteraceae; genus Phenylobacterium. Next base: position 12,413 of record CAIZKE010000270.1, read on the forward strand.
CGTAGTTGCCCTCATGGCAGGCATATTCGTAGATTTCGCCGTTCAGGGATGAGAACTCGTACTCACCGCCCCAGGGGGCGTCCCAAAGGGTGGGGTCATCGATCTGGAAGCCGTAGTGGATCCGGTCCTTGGCGACACGGGTGAAACGCTCGGTGACCTTCAGCTTCTCCCAGGACCCGCGATAGGCCTGGCGCATGGGGATGTTGGTGGTCTCAACCACCAGGGTCTCGCCCTCCCAGCGGCCGATGGAGTCCCCCATCCAGGGACGGATACCGTCGGTGCGGTGGGTCCCGTTCAGGCGGATCATGCGCACGTCGTGGACCATCTCCACCACGATGGCCACGGTATCGGGGCCCTGAACGAACTTGTAGTTGTTGTTGTAGAAACCGTTGGGGAACATGGGCGGTCCGGCGTTCCGGCCGAACGACATTATGCAGCGCTCCCCCAGGGCCCGGGTCTCGGGATTGTCGGCGGAGTTGCGGTACATGGCCATATTGAAGCCCGCCGGGGCCGGGGCACCGGCCTTGCGCTTGGGCGCCTGGCCATCCGGCGTGGTCAGGAAGGAAGTCCGCGGCTCGCCCCGGACCCGCATGACAGAGGCGCCCGGCTCCAGCCAGCCCCGGTCATAGCCGCCAACGACGCCGCCGGCGGCGGCGAATTCGGGCCGGGTGCCGGGCTTGATCTCGCCGCCGACCTTGGGCGCACCCAAGGTGGGATCGATGCTCGCATTGCCCTGTTCGACCTCGTTTGTGACCTGGGTTTCAAGCTTCTTCACCTCGGCTTCGGTGAAGGCGGCGCGGGTCCCCAGGCCTGGCGGGCGGGTCTCCGGCGTCAGGGTGGAGTTGCTCCAGTTTCCGGAGAGATCGGGCTGGCCGTACATGTTGCGCGGTGCCTTGAAGGGCGGTGCGGCAAGGGCGGGCGCGGCGCCAAGGGCCAGGACGAGTGCGATCAGGGCGGGCTTGGACATGCTTCCTCCGGGAGAACCGGCCGGCTGGGGCGACCTTGGCTCAACTCTAGGGCCGCCTGACCGCCGGGGCAATCACCCCGGGGCCCATCAACGCGACGCAGGCCGCGCGCTGAGGAAATCCGCGGCCGAGAAGCCCTCGGGCGCAGCGACCTCGGTGATGGGATCGTCTCGGTCGTCGAACTCCAGCCTGAGGGCGCGGGTCATGATGGCGTGCATGCCGTAGAGGGCGGTGATGTAGGTGAACTCCAGGATCTCCTCGTCGCCCCAGAAGGCGCGCAGGGCCTCGAACACCGCGGGCGGCGTCCGCCCCGACCCGGTCGTCAGGCAGTCGGCATAGGCCAGCACCGCACGCTCGCGCGCATCGAAGACGTCCGAGACTGCCCAGCCGGGAATCGCCGCGATCTTCTCTTCCGACACACCGAGGCCGCGCAGGGACTTGCAGTGCTGGGAGAAGACGAACTGGCTGCCATGCGCCCAGCCGGCCCGGGTCTGGCCCAGCTCCCGCAGGACCGGATCGATCTTCCGGTCAGGATGCCGGTAGACGCCGAAGCCCTCCACCGCGTGGCGGAAGATATCGGGAGCCAGGGCGAAGACCGTCCACCAGTCGCCGGGCGTTCCGGTGGCGGTGCCCGGCTCGGCCACCGGGTCGCGCCCGGGGCCGAACAGCAGGTCGTAATAGCGGTGGATCAGGTCCGAGCCGGCCTCGGCGCGGGGAACCTGGCGGAGCACAGGCATGACTCAGCCCCCCGTCCGGGCGGTCTGGATGGGGGCGCCGCCGGCGTCCAGTACCAGACCCTGGCTGCGGCCCCCGTCCGCCGTGGCCGCCTCATGCTCCACGTCCGTCGGGCCCATGGGCCGGGTCCAGGCGGCGAACTCCAGGCAGACACCGTCGGGGTCGAAGAAGTAGACCGAGCGCACGAAGACCTCGTCGGTCACCTCGGCGCTGATCTGGAAGGCCGAGTTGTCGTGGTTGAAGACCGGCGAGACCTCGATCCCCTTGGCCTTGAGCCGTTCGACATAGGCGTCGAACTTCTCGACCGGAACGTTGAAGGCCAGATGGTTCATGGAGCCGTGGGCCGTGACCAGCCCGCCCTCATGCGGCAGGGTCCGGGGCGAGGAGACGCCGGGGGCATTCGCCGGAGCGTCCGGGAACCAGAAGAAGGCCAGGGAGTCCCCGTTGCCGATGTCGAAGAAGAAGTGCTGACCCGACTTCATCGGCAGCTCGATGGTCTTGACCAGGGGCATGCCCAGGACGTCCCGGTAGAAGGCCACCGTACGGGCCATGTCCTGGCAGACCAGGGCGATGTGGTTGACGCCGCGGATGTCGAACTCGGTGTTGGTGGGGGTGGGCATGGTCGGGAAGTCTCCGGCGAAGGTCAGGCCACTAGCTGATCCCCTTGACCCGCCGCCGTCAAATCCCGTTCAACCTCCCGCGCGCCAGCAGCATCCGGACAGGACCTCCCCCGAGGGGCTCGTGACCACCGCCTCGTAGGGCGCGAGAAGGTCCGACATGCCGTCCGAGCAGCCTTCGGAGCGGCGGACGACCGCGACCTGTCCGACGGACCGGGCCGGGCCTGAAAGGATCTGGACGAAGACGCCCGGGCTGCCGGTCGCGGGCCGGCGAGGCCCGGTGCGGAGGTCCCTGTCTCGCAGTCCCGGGCGGCTCATCCGCGCCTGGGTGCCCGCCAGCCTCAAGCCCCAGAAGGGCTCCGTCCCGGCGCACTGGAGGGGAGGAACGCCGGAATCGGCCTCCCCGGTGGAGAGCCGCGCGGCCTCGATCCAGAGGGGATGCTCGTCGCCGCCTGCAGGCAGCACTTCCCAGAGGTCGCCAGACGCGCCCTGGGCCTGCCGCCCGGTGACCAGAAGCCCCCGGGTGCCAGCGGGCAGGCTTGCGACAACCCCGGAGGCTGGATCGGGGGCCGACCACAAGGGGGCGGGCGCTGCGCCCTCAAGGGAATAGCGAAGGGCCGGATCGGGGGTGCGCAGGGCCAAGGCCGCCGGCAGGGCCGCCAGGAGGAAGGCCGCGAGCAAAAGGGCGCGACCCGGCCTGCGCATGTCAGGCCTTGCGGCGCATGACGCGCATGTCCGGCAGGCCCGCGCCCGGGGTCTCGATGCCCAGGGCCTGGATGATGCCGGAATAGATCTCGGGCTCGGTCATATGCCGTCCAGGTTCCGGACGTCCCGACAGCGGATCGAAGCCGTAGGTCATCAGGGTTTCGGGATCGACGCCGCCCAGCATCTTGCCGCCGTTCACCAGGGGCGAGACGATCAGGGCACCGTTGTTCAGGTCGTGGCCCGACCCGAAGGTCATGGCGCCCGCCGGGCGGTTCCGGCTCCGGCCAAACTCGGTGGCTACGTAGACAAGGCTGTGGTCCCAGTAGCTCTTGCCCCCGGCCAGTTCCTCGCTCTTCAGGAGGGTGATCAGCCGGTCTGTGACGCTCAGGACCCGGCTCCACATCAGGGACTGCACCTCCCGGTGGGCCTGGTGCGAGAAGTCAAAGGCGATGGGCGTGTTGCGCATGTCGCCGGCGGACAGGCCGCCCCGGCCCAGGGCCGCGCCCTTGTTGAACACCGCAGACGTCTCCGGCCCCAGGGTGACGGTCGAGGCCACGCCGCAGCGGATGAGGAGGAAGGCCAGGGCCGCCTGGCTCTCAAGCGGGTCGAAGCCATAGGCCGGGAAGGCTTCGCGCACCTTCTTGGCCAGGGGCGACGACTTCAGGCCGTTGGCCTTCAGGGGCATGTCCTCGGAGTCGGAATGCACCATCAGCTGGGTGATGAGGTCCGCGCCCTCGATGTCCTTCAGCGGCGCGCCGCGCAGCTCCAGCCAGCGCTTCAGGCGGACGGAATCACCGAAAGTCCGGACGAAGTCGGACTCGGGGTCCAGGGTCCCGTTCCGGAAGGCCCGCGCAGCTTCGAAGAGCTTGGCGTCGGGAGCCCCCGGTACGCCCTTTCGGCCATCGAGGGACAGGGGCCAGAGGCTGGGCGAAGGTGCCCGCTCGCCATAGACCGAGGACGGCAGGGAATCGTCGGTACCCCGGTCGGTGAAGGAGACGCCGTTCACGAGGTGGACGTTGGGAATGGGCTTGCCGGCGCCGTAGGTCAGGGCGACGGCCTCCTGCAGGGTGCGGCCCCTCCAGGCGGCGTTGCCGGTCACCGACCGGTGCTCCGCCACGCCGTGGTTGACGCTGGTGCCGGTGTAGGTCGCCACCATCATGTCCTGACCGTGGCGCTTTACGAAGTCGGACTGGTTGGCGGTGAAGGGGGCCGGGATGGCGCCGATCGTCTTGCTTGCGAAGTCGATGGCCCGGAAAGGACCACCGCCCGGTGATTGCACGAGTTGGTCAGGCCAGGCGTTGAGGGTCGCGGCATTGGCGCTCTCGGACTCCCGGACGGCGAGGAAGGAGTCGACGATCGAGCAGCCCCCGGTACCGCACAGGACGATCAGGAAGCGGGGGGGCGGGCCAGCGGGCGTACGGGCGGCGCGGGCGAGGCCAGGGCCCGCCAGGCTGGCGGCGGCTCCGGCGAGAAGGCCGCGACGGGAAGGGGTCAGGTTCATGGTGTCGCTTCCGGGTCAGTAGAAGGCCGCCTCGGCCGACGAGGCCAGGGCGAAGCAGGCGAGAAGGGTCTGTTCGGACTGCCCCCGGGCCGAGCGGCCGGTACGGCCCTCGACGCCCTCGAGGAAGGCCGCCATCCGGTCGCGCTCGGCGACCGAGGCATCGCGCCGCAGGATGCGGTCGTAGAGGCGATCGGTGAGGGCGTCGCGCCAGGCGCGGTCGGGGCGGCCCGACGCAGGCTTGAAGAGCAGGGCCTTGGCAGGGTCTGCCCTATCCTTCGCCACGCGGTTGGCGCAGACCTGCAGGGCCACGCGGTCAAAGGCAATCGGGCTGGCCAGGGTGGCCTGGTCGAGGGGCTGCATGACCCGGGCATCGTAGGGGTCGACTCCCCCCAGGACGATGCGGAAGGACTTTTTCGAGCAGTCATAGCGGGACAGCTCGAGGCAGATCTCGTCGCGGGGGATCTCGAAGGTCTCGGACAGGTCGCGGAGGTAGCGCTCCCCGTCCTTGAACTTGATCCGGGGGTCGGTTGAGGCCGGAGCGGCTTCCTGGGCGCTGACGACCGCTGGGGCGAGGGCTGCGGCCGCCACCAGGGTCAGGGTCAGGACGGCGAAAAGTCCGGGCATGCGCATGTCAGGGCCTCCCGTAGGCTTCGGTCAGGACCAGGGCGTGCAACATGCGCTCGACCCGGTAGTTGAACTTGTCGGGTGCCTTGAGGCCCTTCCACATCAGGGCGAACTCGGTCTGGTCCGCCGGGCTGGGCTCTCGGCCGACCATCATCTTCCAGTAGTCCCAGGTCACCTTCTGGGCGAAGGCGTCGGAATTCGCGGCCACCTGGCTCCACTCCAGGAGGTTGGCCACCTTCTGGCCGAAGATCTCCCCGGCCTCCGGGGCCTCGACCACCCGCGCGCCGTCGGTGCGGACGAAGTTCTTCAGGCGGTTGGGATTGTAGTTGTTGCGGATGATCCCGTCGTAGCGGGTGAAGGGATAGGTCAGGGGATCAAGGGTCGAGTGGCAGACTGCGCAGGCCGGCGCGGCCACGCCCTTGGCGTCGTAGTCGACGGGCTCGGCCACGGCTGGGTGCAGGCCCTCCATCCGCGCAAGGTCAAGGCCCAGGTACTGCCGGTAAGCCACTGCCGCCGTGGTCCTCGGGATGGGCGTGAACATGGTGTTCACGGTGGAGAACCAGCGGGTGGTGATCATGCCCGCGCGCTTTTCGCGGGGCACGGTCTGGCCGGCCTGGCGCATGCCCTTGAAGTCGCCCTCGGGAACTGCCGCAAAGGTCGGCGGGTCGTCGCTCACGCGCTTTACGAAGTCCTGGCTGGTCAGCAGGCCGCGGACGTCCCGGTCGCCGGTGTTCATCCAGGCGAACAGGTTGTAGTCCCACTCATAGTCGGCCAGGGGGATCGAGCCCGCCCGGGGGCCGGCCTTGATGCTGTCCTGCGGATTGATCTTGGCGTTGGCGAGGTTCCAGAGGACGCCATTGACGCCCAGCCAGTAGGGTGAGCGCAGGCAGGTGTCGAGCTGGCCCGAAATGCCTTCGCGCCAGGACGATTCACTGGGCAGGCGGCGGCGGAAGGCGTCAGTCTCGGTCCGCGTCGGCGAACGGCCGCAGACATCGAGCACGACCTTGCGCCAGGCATGGACAGGATCGTACCCACAGGTATTCCAGCGCCCGGCGGCGGCGCTGCGGGTCTGGCCCGGGGTGCAGCTGACGGCGGTCGGCCGGCTATCGCCGTTCTCGGGCGCCGACCCCTTCAGGATTTCGTCGAGGTTGGAGATCCCATCGCCGTCGGCGTCCAGGGCCTCCACGGCCTTGAGGGCCGCCGGCAGGGCGGCGATGTAATCGGCGTCCGACAGCGGGCGAGCGACACCAGGCGCGAGGCGCTCGGCCACCTGGGCGCCGAACAGGTTCTTGGCCGGCGGGACGGTGTGGCAGGTCGTGCAGTTCACCACCGGAGAGGCGGCGCAGGCGTGGGCCGTCGGGTAGATCTTGCAGAATTCCATCGAGGCGGGCGGCTTGGCCACCGCTTCCCCCCCAGGGCTGGCAAGACCCGCCGCCAGGGCGGAAAGCCCGACCGCAGTGGTCACCGCTGCCCACGCCCTCAGGCCCGAAAACCACCTTACGCGCCCAGACGTCATTCCTGGAATCCCCCCAAAGCCTTCTGGCTGTTCCCTCGCATGTTGCATGCCGCTGTCAAGTTAACGGCCTGCAAGAAACCTCCTGACCGGCCCGGCCGCCTCGGTTAGGAATAGAACCATCACCGGTGGAGGAGACTAAGAGCCATGCAGATCGATCTTTCCGGGCGCGTCGCCCTCGTCACCGGCGGAGGTCGGGGCATAGGCCGGGCCATCTCCCTCTTCCTGGCGCAGGCCGGGGCCGACATCGCCGTCAACTACCGCTCCGACGCCGACTCCGCCGAGGAGACCGCCGCCGAGATCCGCGCCCTGGGCCGCACGGCCCGCACCTACGCCGCCGCGGTGGAAGACTTCGACCAGGACGCCGCCATGGCCGAGGCGGTGGTGCGCGACTTCGGGGGCGTCGACATCCTCGTCAACAACGCCGGCATCGCCAGCCGCGGCCAGTCGGTGGCCGACACCGATCCGGCGGAGATGGAGCGGGTGGTCCGGGTCCACGCCTTCGGCCCGCACTACCTCTGCAAGCTCCTGATCCCGCAGATGCGCACCCGGGGCCGGGGCGACATCATCATGATCTCGTCCGTCGCCACGATGGGCATGTCGGCCCGCGGCGGGCCCTACAACATGGGCAAGGCGGCCATGGAGGCCCTGGCCCTGACCATCGCCAAGGAAGAGCGCGCACACGGCATCCGTTGCAACATCGTCGCCCCGTCCCTGACGGTCACCGAGATGGGAAAGCGCCTGACCAAGGCCACCACCGGTCTGGCAGACATCCACGAGCTGGACGCCCGTTCGCCCTTCGGCCGGGTCTCGACCCCCGAGGACGTGGCCGCCGCCGTGACCTGGCTGGTCTCGTCCGCCAACCCCTACGCCAACGGCCAGAAAATCAACATCAACGGCGGGGGCTGAGGCCTATGGCCCCCGTGGACTAGCGGCGCTCGGCCTCGCGGAAACTGACGTCGAAGACGGTACAGATATTGCGCACCACCAGGCGGCCGGCCTCGGTGACCCTCAGGCGGGTGCCCTCGGACTCGACAAGGCCGTCAGCGGCGAAGGACTCCAGGCGGGACAGCTCGTGAACCAGGTCCCGGGGTTTGCGGCCATAGCGCGAGGCGATCTCGCCCAGGTCGACGGCGAAATCACACAGGAGCCGCTCGATGATCTCGCCGCGAAAGCGGTCGTCGGCGCTCAGCATAGCGCCGAGGGTGACGGGCAGCTGGTCGTGGTCGAGGGCCTTGCGCCAGTCCCGCTCCTGCAAGGCGTTCTGGGCGAAGCCCTGAGGCAGGCTGCCGATGGCCGAGGGTCCCATGCCGATCACGACCTGAGTCGAATCCGCCGTGTAGCCCTGGAAGTTGCGGTGCAGACGCCCCTCCGCCTGAGCCTGGCACAGGTCATCCTCGGGCAGGGCGAAGTGGTCCATGCCGATGTGGACATAGCCCTCCGAGGTCAGTCGCTCCGCCGCGGCGTCACTCTGGTCCAGCCGCTCGGAGGCACCTGGAAGGGCCGCCTCCTCGATCAGTTTCCGGCTGTCCGTCATCCCGGGGGGCAGGGCGTAGCCCAACAGGGAGACCCGCTCGGGCCTCAGGGTCATCAGGCTGTCCAGACTCGCCAGGGTATTCGCCCGTGTCTGGTGTGGCAGGCCGTACATCAGGTCCATGTTGATCGAGGTCACCCCGCCGTCGCGCAGCCAGCGCATGCATTCGGCGATGTGGTCGAAGGCCTCGGGGCGGTGAACCGCAGCCTGTATCTCGCGGTCGAGGTTCTGTACCCCCAGGCTGGCGCGGGACAGGCCGTTGACCGAGGCGAGGGTCACCCAATCCTTGGTCAGGGTCTCTGGGTCCAGCTCGGCGCCAACCTCCAGGGAACCGGCGAAGCGGAAGGCCGCCGACAGGGTCGCCATGACCGAGCGCAGCTCCATGGGCTTCAGGATATTGGGCGTGCCGCCGCCGAAGTGGATGGACGAGACCCTCGGCCGGCGCCGACCCAAGGCCCGGTGCACCGCCAGAAGTTCCTTCTCCAGGTAGAGGACGTAGGCCGCCACCGCCCCACGACTGATTACCGGCCGGGCATTCCGGGCACAGTTCCAGCAGAGGCGCGAGCAGAAGGGCACGTGGATGTAGAGCGAGACCGCCTCGTCGTCAGGCAGGCCCTTCAGCCAGCCGGCATAGATCTCGGGCGTCACCTCCGGCGTGAACTGCGCCACCGTGGGATAGCTGGTGTAGCGCGGCGCCTGGCCGTCGTACTTTTCAATCAGCGCATCCCGGCTGAGCCGCGAGGTCGTCACGCCCATCTTCCCCTCCGCCCCGGCGCCCCAGGGGCGTTGGTTGTCAGCCCGTCACCGGCAATGCCGCCCCCGCGCCGTGACGCAGATCAATGGGCACATTCCTGCGGACGAGGCTGCACGCGGGATCTCTTCCACCCGAAACCATGAAGATGGAGTGAGCGGAAGCCCGCCAGCCACCCTACCCCGCCATTTCGCAGATCCGCCCCGCCTTGGCATCCGTGTAGCCGTCGGGGGTCCAGGCGAGTTCGCCGTTCACCAGAACGGCCTCCACGCCCACGGAGTCGCGGGTGTAGCGCATGCCGTCGCCGGGCATGTCGAAGATCGGGCGTTCCTCACCCCGGCCGATACGGTCAGGGTCGAACACCACGATGTCGGCGGCCTGGCCGGGCTTGAGCAGGCCGCGGTCCTTCAGGCCCCAGATGGCCGCCGTCTCGCCCGTGATCTTGGCCACCGCCTGCTCCAGGCTGAGCGCGCCCGTCCCGCGCACGAACTCGCTGAACAGATAGCCCGTGTCGCCGTAGGTGGCGAAGGAGGCCAGGTGCGCCCCGCCATCGCCGGCGCCGATGTGTACGTCGGGCCGGGCCAGCAGGGGGCCGATGCGGTCGCTATTGTCGTGGCCGCCATTGGCCGACAGGAAGGCCACGTCCAGGCCGTGCTCCAGCGACACCTCGATCAGGGCCAGGGCGCAGGCCTGGCCGCGGGCGTCGGCGATTTCCTTCAGTGTCTTGCCCGCCAGGTGGGCCGGAGCCTCGCCGCCGCCGCGCACCACCAGCCGTCCCATCAGGCGCTCGCCGCCGTCGGGGCCGGCGTCCTCCACCATGCGCGCCACGGTCTCCGGGTCGGTCAGGGAGGCGATCCGGGCCTCCAGGGGCTGGCGTAGCACCCGCACCCAGCGGGGAAGGCGGGCGAAGAACAGGCTGGGCCGCAGGAGGGAGAAGCTGATGTCGATGGGCCGGGTCTGCATCTGCGGCCAGACCCGGGCGCCGCGGGCGAACTGCTCGGCCGAGCGGCCCAGGATCCGGTCCACGCTGGCCGGCGTCTGGCGGTTATCGAACACCGGCGAGTAGGTCGTGGGGATGCCGTGCTTCAGGCTCAGCTCGGCCAGCTGGTCGATCCGGGCGATAGTGATGTCGGCGTCGTAGAACTCCGGCACGATCTGCAGCATCCGGCCGAACTCGCCCAGCACGGCGCAAAGGGCGTCCAGTTCGGCGAACTGGGCGAAGCGGCTGGGCACGGGCCGGGCGTTCTCGTCCACGTCCACAAAGCTGGTCGACAGGCCGATGGCCCCAGCCTGCAGGCACTGGCGCAGCACGTCCTGCATGGCGGCAATCTCGTCGGGCCGCGCCGCGCGCTGGTTGGCGTCGGCCCCCATCACCCAGACGCGGATGACGCTATGGCCCACCAGGGGCGCCACATTGATGGCCAGTCCCTTTTCCAGGGCCCGGCGATAGCCCTCCCAGTCCTCCCAGGTCCACTCGAAGGCGATGGTGAAGGCCTCGGGCGGCAGCTCCTCGATCTGTTGGAACATGCCAACCACCGCCTTGCGGTCCGCCGCCCTGAGGGGCGCCAGGGACAGGGAGCAGTTGCCCGGGATGATCGAGGTGACGCCATGCTCCAGGCTGGGCTTGGCCGCCCCGTCCCACAGGAGCTGGACGTCGAAATGGGTGTGCGGGTCGATGAAGCCGGGTGCCACGGCCTTGCCGCCGGCGTCCATCTCGGCCCGGGCCGGGCCTTCCACCCTGGGCCCAACGGCCACGATGCGCCCGTCCTTCACGGCCACTTCTCCGGCGTAGGCCGGCGCGCCGGTGCCATCCACCACCCGCGCATTGCGGATTACCAGGTCATGCATCTCGCTCTCCCAATTTCGGACTGTACTCTCCGCCGCCGGCCCCCGCCCCGTAAAGCCCTTTCAGGATCTGCCGCCAGGGCCGGCCGACCAGGTCGCCCGCCCCCGACGCACCGCAGCCGGCGAGGACATCGAAGCCAGCCTCGGCGTCCAGCACCACGGGGGCCACGACGCCGTTCTCAAACCGCACGCTGAGGGTCAGTTCGGCCTCGCCGTCATGCCCGGCTGAGACCTCGGCCGCCACCACCACGGCCTCGCCATCACCGCCGCGGGGTCCCGCCTGGCTCAAGACTGCGGGGGCTCGACGAAGACCACGTCCCCGCCCAGCAGGAGGCCGCGGGGCTTTCGCATGGCGAAGATGTGCAGGTTCCAGCCCCGGATCAGGTCCATGGCCTCCTCGAGCGGCAGGTCCGGCAGGGACCGC
>CAIZKE010000271.1 GCA_903933475.1 uncultured Alphaproteobacteria bacterium
CGGTGATCACCGACTTGACCCAGTCATCCCCGCCCTTCCGAGGTTTGGCCATGTCATAGACCATCACCGTGGTCTCCCCGACTGCGGGATCGGCACCCCGGACCGGACTGGTGTAGAAGTCGCCGGACTCTCCGTGCGCGGTCGTCTTCCAGAAGAGGGATCCATCCCATCGCGCCGTGTCCTGGTTCCGGGTGACGCGCACCAGGACGGTGTTGGCCTCTGCTCCCTTGATCGAAAGGTCCTTGGGGGAGCGGACGATGGGGTCGAACAGCTTTCCCTTCACATCCAAGCCGCCGCCTGGGCGAGCCGAAAGGGTGGCGCCGGCGCCCTCAAAGCCGTCCGTGCCGGCATCGAAGGTCCAGAGGGCCACCGGCTTCAGGACTTCGCCATTGAGGACGAAGGCCTTGCGCGCCGGGTCCCAGCTGATCGGTTCGGCGGTCCGGGCAGGCCGTACCTTTCCTGCAGGGGCCTCGGGCGCGGCTGGCGCCGCCGGCTTGGGCTGGTCACAGGAGGCCAGAGCGAGGGCCGATCCGGCAAGGAGGATTGCGAGGGGCCGAAGAATCCGGGGGGGAACCCTGAAAGTCATGTCGAGAGTCTCCAGAATCGACGGCCAAGGCCGGAGGGGTCGAGCGCGAGGAATATGAGGCCCGTCATAGCGGCAAGATCAAGGAAGTAAAGATAGCGATAGTCGCAGGATAGGGCGATCACCAGGAAGCTTCCGGCGAAGGCCAGGGCACCCGCCTGCAGGCCCGCCATGACGAAGTCGGAGGGGCGACCGCGAAGCAGAAGCAGGACCATCGTTGCCAGGGAAATCAGGGCATAAGGCAGATGCGACAGGACCGGCGTGCCGAAGAACCGGCTCGCATAGTTGTAGAGTTCACGGTCCTGGCGACTTTCCCGCGCGGGCAGCGAAAGCTCCGCAAGCACCAGCTCCGGCCCCTGGACGCCGGTTGAAACGGGAAGGCAGGCCAGGATGTTCGGGGTCAGGAAGACCTGCCGGAAGACCGCCAGCCTGTGCGCCGCGTAGTCCCCGACGTCCGCCGTCGGCAGGTTCGCCCACGTCTTCGCCACCACCCCCTCAGGCGTTTGCCAGAGGGCCTCGCCCAGTCCCGGCGCATTGCTGACCGCATCCACCCGCTCGGGGTTGTAACCCTTGGCTGCGAGGGCCCGCAGTGTGGCCGCCGCCTGCGGGTCCTCGCTCTGCAGGGGCTCGAGCGGCGTCTTGGGATCGCGCGCCGCCACCCCCACCAGGTCGAAGTGCTGGATAATGCGGAGTCCTGCGCCTGCGGCCTCGGGTGAGGCCGGGGGCATGAGCCGCTCCATGACCAGCGTCATGGCGACGAAGGCGACCAGGCCCGCGCCCAGAAGGGTTCCCGTCGCCGACAGCCCAGCCTTCCAGCCCTGTCGGGAACCGGCGGCCAGCCCCACGGCGAGGGCGGCGGCGACAAGGGCCAGGATGCCGTTCTGCCGCACCAGTGCGGCCACCACGAGGAGGGCCAGGCCTCCACCCCAGGCCAACCGCCGGCCGGCCCTGCCTGTTCCTTCCCCCACGGAGAGGGCCAGCAGGACCGTGCCGGCAATGGCGGCGTTGGCGAAGAAGACGTCCTTCCAGACGATACCCTGGTAGATCAGCACCTGGGGCGTTGCGATCACGGCCAGGAGGGCTGGCACCGCCAGCCAGTGGGTGCGCCGGGCCAGCCAAGGCAGGATGGCGAGGCTGCCGAAGAAGAGGGCGACGTTGAAGGTCACGAAGAGGGAGGTTCCCGACAGCACGCTGTCGAACTTGCCCAACAGCCAGGACATGAAGGCCGGATTGAAGGATCTCTGGACGCCGGTGCGTCCCTCGGCCAGTTGGATCACGGAATCCGTGGTCATGTGGCCCGGCAGCGCCGCCGCCAGGACCAACAGCAGCCCAGTGGCCAGCGCCCCGAAGTAGAGAGCTTTCGCGCCCGTCCCGCGCCGAAGGTCCTGGAGATTTCCGTCCGTGGGGTCAGCCTTCTTGGGCATGCCGGCTCCGTCTCATCTCACCCTGCAGGGGCGACCAGAATCCCATCACTCGGCACCGTGCTCAACGAGTCTCTTGAGCCCCGTTACTAGGTCCGTGGCCGGTCGCGCACCGAGCATCCAGGCCAGTCGGTCCGGGCTTCCAGCCGAACGTCGGATGTCCCCGGCCCGGCCCTCCGCGTGGGAGATCCCGACCCTTCGCCCCGAAACGTCTCCGAGCTGGCGCGCAAGCTCCAGGAGCGATGTCTCCTGGCCCGTACAGACGTTCAGTACCTCCGTCTCCGGTCCCCCCTGCCGGCCTGCCGCCGCGATGAGGGCGTCGACCACATCCTCCACGAAGACGAAGTCCCGGGTCTGGAGCCCGTCACCGAAGATGGTCAGGCCCTCGCCCCGAATGGTCAGACTGTGGAAGCGGGAGATCACGCCCGAATAGGGCGAGCCCGGATCCTGGCCCGGACCATAGACATTGAAGAATCTCAGGCCGGTCGATCGCACACCATGCACCGTCGCGGCTGCCGCGGCGTGCAGTTCGCAGCCCAGCTTGTCCGCGCCATAGGGCGAGAGGGGGCGAGGCGGGGCCGTCTCCACCAGCGGCGTATCCGGATTGTCGCCGTAGACCGCTGCCGAGGAGGCGTAGACGAGGGCGGGGCGAACAGGCTGAGAAATCGCCGCCTCAAGCACGTTCACAAAGCCGCCGAGATTGACCCGGTGAGAGGCCGCAAGGTCGGCGTTACATTTCGCGACGGAGGCGATGGCCGCCAGGTGGAAGACCGAGTCCGCATCACGGGCGGCAGCCGTCACCTGGTCCAGGTCGGTCACCGAGCCCTCGATCAGGCGGACCGCCGGATCGAGGCGGCTGGCGTCTCCACTCGACAGGTCGTCCAGAACCGTCACCCGGGCGCCCGCCTTGACCAGCCTGGCCGTGAGGGCCCGGCCGATGAAGCCGGCGCCCCCCGTCACCAGGACTCTGCGGGATCCCTCAGCCACGGGAGCCCGGACCCGCCTTCGGGCGCTCCGGGAACCGCGCCTGCTGGATGGCGAGCCGGCGCACCAGCAGGGTCAGGACGTCCCCCGACCGGCGCTCGCGGATGATCGCCCCAACCACGGTCAGGAAGAGGATCACCGTCGTGGCGTAGGTGATGAGGTCTGCGCCGCGGCCCACGCCGACCAGTTGGGCCAGGCGGGTCATCTGGTCCGGATTCCAGACGAAGTAGATGCCTGCAGCCGCGAACAGCATCACGGAGACCTTGAGGCCGAAGAAGGTGAACTTTCGGACCGCTGCCACGAACAGGACAAAGAGGAACAGGCCTGTGGCGACCAGGGAGACGATCATGATCGCGCCCCGAACAGCATGTCCTCGAGTATGCGGACCGAATTGGAGATCTTCTGGCCCTTGGCCAGGGAGTACTCGGAATAGGTGATGGTCACCGGATGCTCCCGCCAGTTCAGGCGGAGGCGCGCGATCTGCGACAGGATTTCCGAAGCGTGGGCCATTCGGTCCTGGCGGATGCGGATCTTCCGGGCGGCGTCGCGGGACAGGACCCTCAGGCCGTTGTGGGCGTCGGTCAGATTCAGGCCGGTGGTCAGGCGGGTAAACACCACCGCCGCCTTGATGACCAGGCGCCGGGAGAAGGGCATGTTCACGGTCGCGCCGAGGAAGCGTGATCCCAGCACCGCGTCCAGGCCCTCGGCGCGGCAGCGGGCGACCATCTCGAGGGCCTCGGCCACGTCATGCTGGCCATCGGCGTCGAAGGTCACAACATGCCCGGCACCCTGCGCCAGGGCGAAGTCGATGCCGGTCTGCAGGGCCGCGCCCTGACCCCGGTTGACCAGGTGGGTCGCCACGCAGGCACCACCGGCCAGGGCCTGGTCGCCTGTATCGTCCGCTGATCCGTCGTCGACCACGACGACCTGGGCGTGGGGCGCGACGCCGCGCACGACCTCCGAGATCATGGGGCCTTCATTGAAGGCGGCGATCACGAACCAGAGGGTGTTGTCCCGGGACATGGCTTCTGAGCGGCTTCCTGGCGACGGCACCCAAAGGCCGCCCCATCAACCCCGGGTGTAAGCCGCGCCTCCCGCCGGGAGCAAGAGACTTCGTCCCCGCAACTGAGCCTTCAACCGGGTTCCATCAGCCCTTCGAGCCGTCCGGCGGCCTCACGCACCGCAGCCTGGGAGGCCTCGAGCTGGGTCTCCAGGCGACGGGCATGGGTGCGCAGGTCCTTGCAGGTCCGCGTAAGCGAATCGACATGATCCTTCATGTCGCCGATCGTGCCGTAGAGGGACTGGATCCGCACCTCGAGGGTCGCGACGATCTCCCGCGTCTCCTTCAGGGTCTGCTCCAGGAAGGCGGCGCGGAGCTCGCCCTCTTGCCGGGTCTCCTCGACGGTCTTCTCCAGGAAGGCGGCGCGGAGTTCACCCTCTTGCCGGGTCTCCTCGATGGTCTTCTCCAGGAAGGCGGCGCGGAGTTCGCCCTCTTGCCGGGTCTCCTCGATGGTCTTCTCCAGGAAGGCGGCGCGGAGTTCGCCCTCTTGCCGGGTCTCCTCGACGGTCTTCTCCAGGAAGGCGGCACGGAGTTCGCCCTCTTGCCGTGTCTCCTCCACGGTCTGCTCAAGGAACGCTGCCCGGCCCTCGGCGTCGGCCAGGGCGGTGCGGGCCAGGGACCTGTCGGCCGAGACCGGCGAGACGAGGTCGCCGTAGAGGGCCTTCTGGTCCGCCAGCCAGGCGGCGGCCCGGTCCAGGGGTGCCCTTTCCGGCGACTCACTCCGGACGGCTGCGGTCAGCCAGTCGAGGACCCCTGCAGCCATGTCGCCAGCTGGACCCAGGGCGGATAGATCGCCGCCGAGGGCGTTGCGCCTCAGCTCCGTCGACAGGAAGGCATCGATCTTCCGTCCCGCAGTGGCGGTCAGGGCGGGCAGGGGCTCGCCCAGCTGGGCTTCGGCGGCGGCGATCTGGGGGCGCCAGTCCTCCAGAAGGGCGTCGTAGTCCACGAAGGCCCGGGGCAGGTCCCGGCTCGCCGCCTCGGCGGCCAGCATGTAGGCGCACCAGACCATCACCGACTTGCGCGCCGAAAAGCTGTCGCGCTTGGCCAGGGAGCCGGCCACGGCGAGGGGGTGGCGGACGGGGATCAGTACCCTCAGGGCCACGCCCTCGGCCTCCAGGACGCTTCGCCAGAGGCTGGCCAGAACCGAGACCCGGGGGTCCTTCAGGAGTGGTCGCCGCCGGCGTCCGAACTGGGCCCGGAAGAGCCCGCGGGCCTCCTCCCGCCAGGTGTCTTCGTCCGCCGGGGGCGGGGCCAGGGCGGCGAAGGGATCGTCCCAGGCGCTGCCCGCCGCCGCCAGGCGCCGGTCGTTGAAGACGGCGATGCGCCAGGGCTCGAAATACCCCCGGGCGTTGTGCTCGTCGGCGGGCATGACGTCGCGCGGTAGGTCCGCGCCTGCCAGGGCCAAAAGGTTGGCCAGGGCGCTGGTGCCCGAGCGGTGCATGCCCAGCACGAGATAGGCCGTTCGGATCGGCGGAGGAGGGGTGTCGCTGGGCTTGTCGGTCATAGCGGATCAGTTGATCGTGGCCGTCTTCTGTTGCACACAGGCCCGCCACCGAACAGGAATTTCCGCATGGGCCAGGGCGACGTCCCGGAACGCAAGCGCCGCGCCCTGGCGACGGCCTTTGACCCGGTCTTCTACCGCACGGTCTACGATGACATCGCCCGGGTGGGCGCAGATCCATTCCTGCACTATGTCGAGACCGGCTGGCGGGAAGGGCGCGATCCTGCCCCCTGGTTCTCGGTTTCAGCCTATCTCGAGCGGTACCCGGAGGCGGATGGCGGAGATCCCTTTGCGCACTACCTCCTGCGGGGCTGGAGCGAGGGGTGCGAACCCTCGCCCTCCCGGCACCGCGAGCGCTTCCTCGAACGGATCGGCGCCTCCCGGAAGCCCATTACCATCGCGCCGGTCTCCACCCCGTCCGAAGTGGAGATCCCCGAGCCCGTGGCGAGTGTTCACGTGGATCCCGATGTTCACGTCGAACCCGATCTTCTCGTGGATCCTGATCCTCAAGGAGAGCCTGCCCCGGACCTTCCGCCTGGCCTGACCCTCGAGGCTGCCCGCGCCCTGATCGCCGCCGACTTTGATCCCGCCTTCTATCTCTCGGCCAATCCCGACGTCGCTGCTGCCGGCCAGGACCCCCTCGAGCATTACCTGCTGGCCGGCCGGTGGGAGGGCCGCGACCCGCGGCCTGGTTTCAAGGCCGCCGACTATCTCGAGGTGAACCCGGACGTGGCCGCGTCAGGCATGGATCCCTTCCTCCACTGGCTGGTTGCCGGCCGGGCCGAGAGGCGGCCCCTTCGGTTCGAGCTGGGGTTCCGCGGGCGTATTGTCGCGGGCCTGGTTCCCCTGCAGGCGCGCATGGCCGCCGCCGCCCGCGCCGCCGCCGGGATCGCCGCGGACCGGCCCCGGGGGCTTGCGCCCCTGTCGGCCGCCAGCCAGGCTGCAGGCCTCCACGTCACCTTCAGTCATGACGACTTCACCAAGCGGATCGGCGGGGTCCAGCTCTGCCTGCAGGCCGAGTCCAAGGGCCTCGTGCGCCGGGGGATCGACCACCTGCACGTTTTTCCGGCGGTACCCTGGCCCACCCTGCGGCCGGCGGGAGGCCGGGTGCCCCTCGGCGTGGTCTGGAACGGGCGCACGCTTGGCCATTTCGCGGTTGGCGACATCCTCAAGGCCCTCGGCAAACGCCGGGCCGGGCCCAGGACCACCCTCGCCGTGCACAGCCTGCTGGGCCACGAGATCGGGGAGACCCTCGACATCCTCGCCGCCGCCGGCGCCCGCCGGGGCCTTTTCTGGCTGCATGACTTCGCCGGGCTCTGCGCTGGCTATCACCTGATGCGCGACGAGGCCCGGGACTGCGGGGCTCCACCGGCCGGCAGCGCCGCCTGCCGGGTCTGCGTCTTCGGCCCGGGCCGCGACCTTCACCTCTCCGCCCATCGGCGCCTGTTCGAGGCCCTCGACCTGACCCTGGTGGCCCCCTCCCAGGCGGCCCTGGACACCTGGAGCGCCGCGCCCGACGCCCCGGCTGCGACCGCCGTCCAGGTCCATCCCCACGCCCGGCTGGTCCCCTCGGGCCGGTTCGCGGAAGCTGCCGAGGGCCCCCTGACCATCGCCTTCCTCGGCATGCCCTCGGCCTACAAGGGCTGGCCGGTCTTCACCGACCTGGCCGAACGGTTCCGGGACGATCCGCGCTACCGATTCGTGCGCCTGGGGTCAGCCGCCGCGCCGGGGGCGCCCGCCGACCACATCGAGGTGTCGGTCACCGCCGACAACCCCCACGCCATGCGTGAGGCCCTCGATTCCGCCCGGGTCGACGTGGCGATCCTTTGGTCCCTCTGCCGGGAGACCTTCTCCTTCGCCGCCTACGAGGCCGCGGCGGCGGGGGCGGCCATCCTGACCGGACCGGACAGCGGCAACATCGCCGCCTTCACCCGGACCGGCGGCCACGGCCTGGTCCTGCCCGATGAGGCGAGCCTGTTTGCCCAGTTCGAATCCGGCGCCGTACAGTCCCTGTCGCGCAAGGTGCGCCGCCCTGAAATCTGTGAGATCGAGTACAGTGGCATGAGCGTGGATCTGCTGGAGGCCCTGTCGTGAAGGTCCTGGTCTATTCGAGCTTCACCTTCTCCTACCTGAACCGGGCCCGGGTCCTCTACCAGACCCTGCGGCGGTTCCACCCGGACTGGGAGACCGTGGCCCTGATCACGGACGAGCCGCCGCCTGGTTTCGTCTTCGACCCCGCCTCCGAGCCCTTCGACCGGGTGGTCTGGGCCAAGGACCTGGGGATAGAGGCCTTCCGGGGCTGGCTCTTCCGGCATGACGTCGTCGAGGTCTGCACGGCGGTGAAGGGGCCCTTCCTGCACCAGGTGTGCGAGGCGGGGGAGGCCGACATCGCCATCTACCTCGACCCGGACACGGCCCTCTTCGCGCCCCTCGATCCCCTGGTGGAGATGCTGGGCGCCTCCGACATCCTGCTGACGCCGCACCTGATCGACCCCAATGACGACCGGGCCTCGATCCTCGACAACGACCTGTCGGCCTCGCGCACCGGCATCTTCAACCTCGGCTTCGTGGCGATCCGCACCACCGGCGAGGGCGCCCGCTTCGCCCGCTGGTGGAATGATCGCCTGCTGGCCTTCTGCTACGACGACATCCCCAGCGGGCTCTTCGTGGACCAGAAGTGGTGCGACCACGTCCCGGCCCTGTTCGACCGGGTGAAGGTGGTCCGCGATCCCGGCTACAACGTCGCCAGCTGGAACCTGTCGAAGCGCAAGGTGGCCATCACCCGGGACGGCGAGATCCTGGTGAACGGCGCGACCCTGCGCTTCTGGCACTTCACCAAGCTGGGCCCGACGGGCGACGTCATGACCAAGCGCTATGCCGGCGACAACTTCGAGGTCTACGAGGTCTGGCGCTGGTACAAGGAGGCTGTCGCAGCGGCCACCGACCCGGCCATCCCCGAGCGCTGGTGGGCGCACGGACAGTTCGACGACGGGGCGCCGATCGCCAAGCCCCAGCGGGTGCTCTACCGCGAGCGCACCGACCTGCAGGCGGCCTTCCCCGACCCCTTCGCGGGCGGCTACCAGGCCTGGTGGAAGGCCGAGGGTCCGGGCCGGAATGGCTAGTCCCAAGCCCACCCCCGAGGCCATCCGGCTGTCGGCCTCCGTCGATGCTGCGGCCGTGCGGCTGGCTGCCCTGCGCACCGAGGTCCAGAGGGCCGAGACCGCCGAGGCCCTGGCCCGGCTGCGGCTGGGCGAGGCCCTGGTCGAGGCCCTGTGCGCCCGGTCGGTGGCCGAGGCCCGGCTCCGTGCCTCCCTTTTCGACCGCTACCGGACCGCGGCCCTGGCCCTGCGGCGACCGGATCGGCGCAACCGGCTCCGCAGGCTGGCCGAGAAGGTGCTGGCGCGGTTCGGAGGTCCCGGCCGGGCCCTCGTCCGCGCCCGGGCCGCCCTGGGTGCAGGGGCGGCCCTGTTCGATCCCGACCACTACCGCGCCAACGCCCCCGGGCCGGTGGGCGCCGACCCCCTGGCCCACTACCTGGTGTGGGGTGGAGAGGCCCGACTGTCGCCACATTCCCTTTTTGATTCAAGATTCTATGCCGATCGTAACGCCGACGCCCTGGCTCGGACGGGCCTGACGCCCCTGGACCATTTCCTGCGCGAGGGCGCCGCCGACGGCCGCGATCCGCACCCCCTCTTCAGCCTTGAATGGTACGTCTCCCAGGCCCCCGAACTGGCCGCGACGGGGGAGAATCCGGTGCTCCACTACCTGCGCAGCGGTGCCGCGCGGGGGCTGTCGCCGCACCCCCTCTTCGACCCGGCCTGGGTGCGGGAGGGCGGGGGCGACCTTGTCTGGTACCTCACGGAAGGCTGGCGGCAGGGCGCCTCGCCCCACCCCCTGTTCGACCCGGCCTGGCGGCGGGTCTCGGGGCTGGACGACGGCGAAACTGAGCCCCTCGCGCGCTTCGTCCTGACCGCCAAAGACACCCTGGAAAGCCCTGGTCCCCTTTTTAATTCAGAGACTTATGCCCAGGCTCGGGGTGAGGCCATGGACCCGGCAAAGGACCCGCTGAGCGATTACCTGGCCGGCGGCGCCTGGGCCGTCCTGGGGCCGGAAGGCCTCCATCCGGCCCTCGCAATCCTGGACGATCCCGAGGCAATACGGTCAGGAATGACCCCGGCCGAGGCCCTGGCCCGGCGCTCAGGAGCGGCCGCCTAGCTGGCGCCAGACCTCAGCGTAATAGTCTGGGATGTAGTGGAAGGGGCTCAGGCCCCAGACGTGGTCCGGATCCGAAACGATCAGCGAATCCAAGGCCTTCACCACCTCCAGCCCGGGGAGGGTGGCGCGGGTGGCGGCGTGCATGCGCGCCAGGCGGGCATTGTGCGCCACCCGCGAGGCCCGCCGGCCCGGAGTGATCTCCAGGTCCGGGTCGAGGGCCTCGAGGCGTCCCGACGACGTCCGCATGGCGTCCGCCCAGGCGGCCTCATGCAGCACCACACGGGCCCCGGACAGGGCCCCGCCGGGGGTGAAGAGGGTCGCCAGGGCGTCCAGTCCCCGTCGCCACAGGGTCACGTCGGCGTCCCCCAGGGCGTCCAGGCGCCGGAGCGCCTCCATGGGAAGCAGGGCGTCCCAACCTGAGGTCTCCAGCTCCCAGGACGCGGTCACCGCGCCCCCCGCCCCGACCAGCAGGTCGAACCGCTCGTCGATGAAATCGAGGATGACGACGTCGGGCCGGAAGGCGGCGAGGCGGGCCAGGGCGGTCTTGGTAAGGTCGGCGCGCAGGGCCTGGGCCGGGTTGGGCCGAAGATCCGGACGCAGCCCTTCGTGCAGGACCAGCCCCCGCAGCCGGGGGGCGAACAGGCTCGGAAGCCGGGTCCTCGATATATAGAGGAGGTCGCCGGCCGCAGCGCCCGTCATGCGCCACAGGTCGCGGGTCACGCAGCTGCCAAGGATGGCAACGCGCCCACCCCCGGCCAGGGGCGGCACCGAACGGGACGACGGGCTCATGGTGCCATCAGTAGGTCGAATCGACCTGCGGTGCACAGACCCAGGTGAAGGGGGTCGGCGGCGGCTCGGTTGACCCCCTCCGTCCCGGGGCTGTCGCCCCGGTCCACCTCCCCCTGGGGGGAGGAA